>NZ_JAFLXH010000005.1:0-226807 GCF_019891515.1 Pseudomonas sp. Wu6
GCTAACCCGGCGTCCTGCCGGGTTACCCACGGATTCAAGCCTGCGTTCGGCCAGCGTGGTTTAACGGGGCGCCTAGGATCAAAAGCAGATCAAGATCAAGAGCGACTCGCTTCGCATCGTGGTTACGTTTGGGTGCTACGCAGGTGTGTAGATGCGTATGGCCATCGGGGGCAAGCCCCCTCCCACATTGGAGCTCGATTGTTCTCTGGAGAGAGTCCACAAAAAAGCCCGGCTGATCATCGATCAGCCGGGCTTTTTAATGGCTTGAATGAATTACTTCTTCAAACCGTAATGCTCATCCAGCATGCCGGGGGCGTTCGGCGTTTTTGGCGCGTAGTCCCGCGGCGGTTCCTGGTTTTCCCGGGGCGGGGTCAGGCGTTCCCGTGGGGTTTGCGGTGCATCGGAATGCAGCGCGGCCAGCAGGCGCTGGCGGGTGATGTCGTCGAGGGCCAGGCGGTTTGCGCCATCGGCGAGATGATCCTGTACTTCCTGGTAGCTTTGGGTGAGCTTCTTGACCAGGGTCGCGGTGCTGTTGAAGTGGGTAACAACCTCGTTCTGATAACTGTCAAAACGTTCCTGAATGTCATCCAACTGACGTTGCGTGCGGTTAGGCGCGGCATTCGGCAGCAGGCGAGCAACCAGGAATCCAATGGCGACACCGGCAACCAGGGCAAGAGTCGGCAACAACCAAACTAAGAGCGAGTGTTCCACGAGTCCTTCCTCTATAAACGGCTTTGCTTTACGTTAACGGCTCAAACCTGCGCTGTATACCGCGATTAAGCTCGCAATGATGCCATGCACAGACTTTTAGCTAGACGAGTCGACCCCTTGAGAGGTCACGGAGTTCATCCTTGCTCATGCGTGAAACCCCCGTTTTGATCGATGGCCCGGTGGGCCAACTGGAAGCCCTGTATCTGGATCACCCCGAACCACGTGGCCTGGCGCTGATCTGCCACCCCAACCCGGTGCAGGGCGGGACCATGCTCAATAAAGTGGTGTCGACCCTGCAGCGCACCGCGCGCGATGCCGGTTTGATTACGTTGCGTTTCAATTATCGTGGTGTCGGTGCCAGCGCCGGTTCCCACGATATGGCCAGCGGTGAAGTCGACGATGCCGAAGCGGCCGCCACCTGGTTGCGCGAAAAACACCCGCAGTTGCCGCTGACCCTGCTGGGGTTTTCCTTTGGTGGGTATGTGGCCGCAAGCCTCGGTGGCCGCCTGGAAGCCAAGGGCGAAAAGCTTGCGCACCTGTTCATGGTCGCCGCCGCCGTGATGCGTCTGCGCGACACCGATGTGCTGCCGCAGGGTTGCCCGTTGACCCTGATCCAGCCGGAAACCGACGAAGTGGTCGACCCGCAAGTTGTCTACGACTGGTCCGCCGCCTTGAATCGCCCCCATACGCTGCTGAAAGTGGCAGAATGCGGACACTTTTTTCATGGCAAGCTGACCGATCTCAAGGATCTGGTGCTGCCACGCCTTTCGAATTGACGACAAGCGATCACCCATGACGACCCGTACCCGCATCCTCACCGGCATCACCACCACCGGCACGCCGCACCTGGGCAACTACGCCGGTGCGATCCGCCCGGCGATCCTTGCCAGCGAAGACGCCAATGCCGATTCCTTCTACTTCCTGGCCGACTACCACGCCCTGATCAAGTGCGATGACCCGCAGCGCATCCAGCGCTCGCGCATGGAAATCGCCGCGACTTGGCTGGCCGGTGGCCTGGATGTGAACCGAGTGACGTTCTACCGCCAGTCCGACATCCCCGAGATCCCCGAGCTGACCTGGCTGCTGACCTGTGTGGCCGCCAAGGGCCTGCTCAACCGCGCCCACGCCTACAAGGCGTCGGTGGACAAAAACGTGGAGAGCGGCGAAGACCCGGATGCGGGCATCAGCATGGGCCTGTACAGCTACCCGGTATTGATGGCGGCGGACATTCTGATGTTCAACGCGCACAAGGTGCCGGTCGGCCGCGACCAGATCCAGCACGTGGAAATGGCCCGTGATATCGGCCAGCGTTTCAACCATTTGTTCGGCAACGGTAAAGAGTTCTTCACCATGCCTGAAGCGTTGATCGAAGAAAGCGTCGCCACCTTGCCGGGCCTGGACGGGCGCAAGATGTCCAAGAGCTATGACAACACCATCCCGTTGTTCACCAGCGCCAAGGACATGAAGGAGTCGATCTCGCGGATCGTCACCGATTCGCGCGCGCCAGGCGAAGCCAAGGACCCGGACAATTCCCACCTGTTCACCCTGTACCAGGCATTCGCGACCAAGGCCCAGGAAGAAGAATTCCGTGGTGAGCTGCTGCAAGGCCTGGGCTGGGGCGAGGCGAAGAACCGTCTGTTCCAACTGCTCGACGGCCAACTCGGTGAAGCGCGCGAGCGTTATCACCAACTGATGTCGCGCCCGTCCGACATGGAAGACCTGCTGCTGGTCGGCGCGAAAAAAGCCCGTGCCGTGGCGGCGCCGTTCCTGGCTGAGCTGCGCGAAGCGGTGGGCCTGCGCTCGTTCGTCAACCAGGCTGCGGCGCCGGTCGCGGCGAAGAAGAAAGCCGCTAAATCTTCTCGTGTTCTCAGTTTTCGCGAAGGCAACAGCTTCCGTTTCCGTGTACTTGCCGCTGATGGCTCGCCATTGTTGCTGTCGAGCGAATTTGCCGATGGCAAAAAGGCTGGCGCGGTGATTAAGCAATTGCAATCCGGTCAAACTTTGGACATTCGCACCGAAGCGTATGGCTTCAATGTTTGGCTCGACGGTGAGTGTGTGGCAGAAAGCTCGGCTATTTACGCGGATGCTGCGCAACGAGATGCCGGTATCGAAGCCCTGCGGGTTGCGTTGAGCCCCCTCGAGGATTAATTAACCCGACCAAGGGTTGATTGCCATTATCCAGGGCCGTCGTTACAGTGACGGCCCGTTTTTGTTGCCTTGCTAACGAAATTATGACGCCCCTAGAACGATATCAAGCTGATCTGAAACGCCCTGACTTCTTCCATGACGCGGCCCAGGAAAATGCGGTGCGTCATTTGCAGCGCCTGTATGAAGACCTGGTCGCAGCCTCGCAAACCAAGCCGGGGATGTTCAGCAAGCTGTTTGGCAAAAAAGACCACACGCCGGTCAAGGGCCTGTACTTCTGGGGTGGCGTCGGCCGGGGCAAGACTTACCTGGTGGACACTTTCTTCGAAGCGCTGCCGTTCAAGGAAAAGGTGCGTACCCACTTCCACCGCTTCATGAAGCGTGTGCACGAAGAAATGAAGACCCTGCCGGGGGAAAAGAACCCGCTGACGATCATTGCCAAGCGTTTCTCCGACGAAGCGCGAGTGATCTGCTTCGATGAGTTCTTCGTCTCCGACATCACCGACGCCATGATCCTCGGCACCTTGATGGAAGAACTGTTCAAGAACGGCGTGACCCTGGTCGCCACCTCGAACATCGTGCCCGATGGCCTCTACAAGGACGGCCTGCAGCGCGCGCGCTTCCTGCCGGCCATTGCGTTGATCAAGCAGAACACCGATATCGTCAATGTCGACAGCGGCGTCGACTATCGTTTGCGTCACCTTGAGCAGGCGGAGCTGTTCCACTTTCCGCTCAACGAAGCGGCCCACGAAAGCCTGAAGAAAAGCTTCCGCGCGTTGACGCCGGAATGCACCCAGGCGGTGGAAAACGACAAGCTGATGATCGAGAACCGCGAAATCATCGCCTTGCGTACCTGCGATGACGTGGCCTGGTTCGAATTCCGTCAACTGTGCGACGGCCCGCGTAGCCAGAACGACTACATCGAACTGGGCAAGATCTTCCATGCGGTGATCTTGAGCGGTGTAGAGCAGATGGGCGTGACCACCGACGACATTGCGCGGCGCTTTATCAACATGGTCGACGAGTTCTACGACCGTAACGTCAAGCTGATCATCTCGGCGGAAGTCGAACTCAAGGACCTGTATACCGGCGGGCGCTTGAACTTCGAATTCCAGCGCACCTTGAGCCGTTTGCTGGAAATGCAGTCCCACGAATTCCTGTCGCGCGGACACAAACCCTAAGATCAATGCAAATCAAACTGTGGGAGGGGGCTTGCCCCCGATAGCGGTGGATCAGTCAACTCATGCAGTGACTGACACCCTGCTATCGGGGGCAAGCCCCCTCCCACATTGGTTTTGTGTATATCCAGTTACGCGGCCTGCTGGAATTGCTGGCGGTATTGATTCGGCGACAACTCCGTGTGCTGCCTGAACAACCGCGCAAAGAAGCTCGCATCGTCGTAACCCACCTCATAGCTGATGGTCTTGATGCTCTTGCGGCTGCCCGACAGCAGGCCCTTGGCGGTCTCGATGCGCAAGCGTTGCAGATAATGCAGCGGCTTGTCGCCGGTGGCGGCCTGGAAGCGGCGCATGAAGTTGCGGATGCTCATGCCGTGCTCCCTGGCGACGTCTTCGAAGCGGAACTTGTCGGCAAAGTGTTCTTCCAGCCAATGCTGGATCTGCAGGATGATCACATCCTGGTGCAGCTTCTGCCCGCCGAAACCGATCCGCCCCGGCGAATAGCTGCGTTGCACCTCATACAGAATGTCGCGGGCCACGGCCTGGGCGATGTTGGCCCCGCAGAAGCGTTCGATCAGATAAATGTAGAGGTCGCAGGCTGAGGTAGTGCCGCCGGCGCAGTACAGGTTGTCGGCGTCGGTCAGGTGCTTGTCCTGGTTGAGCTGCACCTGGGGGAAGCGTTCGCTGAATACAGTGAAGAAGCGCCAGTAAGTGGTCGCTTCCTTGCCATCGAGCAGGCCGGCTTCGGCCAGCCAGAATACCCCGGTGGCTTCGCCGCACAGCACGGCGCCGCGGGCGTGTTGTTCGCGCAGCCACGGCAGCACCTGGGGGTAGCGGGTGCACATGGCGTCGAAGTCGTCCCAGAAGGCCGGCAGCACGATGATGTCGGCATCTTCCAGGCCGCCGTCCACCGGCATGATCACATCGCTGAAACTGCGCACCGATTGCCCGTCGGGGCTGACCAGGCGCGTTTCAAAGGCAGGGGTCAGGCCCAGGCCTTGTTGCTTGCCATAACGCAGGCTGGCGAGGTGGAAAAAATCCTTGGCTTGCATGAGGGTGGAAGCGAATACCCGATCAATGGCCAGAATGCTGACGCGCCGCAGGGGCGTGGAGATTTGGTTAGACATAATTTCATTTATTCTTATAGGGGAAAGTGGTCACCAGACGGCTGGATCGTCTTATTTTTTGTCGCATGTGTCCAGTGTCCCGTGACGCATTCGCGGCATAGGCTCTGTGGGGTCATTTTTGTCCGACAATCCACGCAGGTGACCCATGATTGCCAGAACCTTGTTCAGCCCGGAGCACGAACTCTTTCGCGACAGCGTGGGCACCTTTCTTGAAAAGGAGGCGGCGCCCTTCCATGGGCAATGGGAGAAACAGGGTCATATCGACCGCAGCCTGTGGAACAAGGCGGGGGAGGCGGGGATGCTGTGTTCGCACGTGCCGGAAGAATACGGCGGGCTGGGCGCGGACTTTCTCTACAGCGCGGTGGTGATCGAAGAGATCAGTCGCCTGGGCTTGACCGGCATTGGTTTTTCACTGCATTCGGACATTGTCGCGCCGTACATCCTTCACTACGGCAGCGAAACGCTGAAACACAAATACTTGCCCAAGTTGGTTTCGGGCGAGAAGGTCACGGCCATTGCCATGACCGAGCCGGGGGCCGGCTCCGACCTGCAAGGGGTGAAGACCACGGCAGTGGCGGACGGTGATGACTATGTGATCAACGGCTCCAAGACCTTTATCACCAACGGCTATCTGGCCGACCTGGTGATCGTGGTCGCCAAGACCGATCCCAAGGCCGGCGCGAAGGGCACCAGCCTGTTCCTGGTGGAAGCCGATACACCGGGCTTCGCCAAGGGCAAGCGCCTGGAGAAGGTCGGCATGAAGGCCCAGGACACCTCGGAGTTGTTCTTCCAGGATGTGCGTGTGCCCAAGGAAAACCTGCTGGGCCAGTCCGGAATGGGCTTTGCGTACCTGATGCAGGAACTGCCCCAGGAGCGGCTGACCGTGGCGATTGGCGCGCTGTCTTCAGCGGAGGCGGCGCTGCAGTGGACGTTGGATTACACCCGCGAGCGCAAGGCGTTCGGCAAGGCGATTGCCGACTTTCAGAACACCCGGTTCAAGCTGGCGGAGATGGCCACCGAGATTCAGATCGGCCGCGTGTTCGTGGATAAATGCCTGGCACTGCACCTGGAAGGCAAGCTGGATGTGCCCACTGCGGCAATGGCCAAGTATTGGGCCACGGACCTGCAATGCAAGGTACTCGATGAGTGCGTGCAACTGCACGGCGGCTACGGCTTCATGTGGGAATACCCGATTGCGCGGGCGTGGGCGGATGCGCGCGTGCAGCGCATTTATGCGGGGACCAATGAGATCATGAAGGAGATTATTGCGCGGGCGCTTTGATTGTGTGGTGTGGCTGATGGCCTCATCGGGGGCAAGCCCCCTCCCACATTTTGATCTGTGAACAGGGTCAGGTGGGGTGCAAGCTCCCTCCCACACATTTTGATCTGTGAACAGGGTCAAGTGTGGGAGGGGGCTTGCCCCCGATGGCGGCCTGAAGGTCAATCAGGGCGCCGGATTCGGATGATCCTTCTGAATCGCCTCAATCCCTTCCAGCACTTCCTTGGACAGTTTCAGCTCGGCACTGGCAATGTTGCTGTCCAGCTGCTCCAGGCTCGTGGCGCCGATGATATTGCTGGTCACAAACGGCTGTTGCGTCACAAACGCCAGCGCCATCTGCGCCGGGTCCAGGCCATGTTCCCGCGCCAATGCCACATAACGGCTGCACGCCGCTTCCGACTGCGGATTGAAGTAGCGACTGAAGCGGCTGTACTGCGTCAGACGCGCCTTGGCCGGGCGCGCGCCGCCCTCGTACTTGCCGCTGAGCATGCCGAACGCCAGGGGCGAGTAGGCCAGCAAGCCGCATTGTTCGCGAATCGCGATTTCCGCCAGGCCCACTTCAAAGCTGCGGTTGAGCAGGTTGTAGGGGTTCTGGATCGACACCGCGCGGGTCCAGCCACGGGCTTGGGCCAGGGCCAGGAATTTCATGGTGCCCCACGGTGTTTCGTTGGACAGGCCGATGTGGCGGATCTTGCCGGCCTTGACCTGCTCATCCAGCGCTTCGAGGGTTTCCTCCAGCGGCGTGAGGTCGTCTTCGTCCTTGTGCTTGTAGCTCAATTGGCCGAAGAAGTTGGTGCTGCGCTCCGGCCAGTGCAGTTGGTAGAGGTCGATCCAGTCGGTCTGCAAGCGTTTGAGGCTGGCGTCGAGCGCCTCGGCAATGTGCTTGCGGTTATGGCGCAGATGACCGTCGCGGATGTAATCGATGGTGTTGCCGGGGCCGGCGATCTTGCTGGCGAGGATCCAGTCGGCGCGGTCGCCACGGCTTTTGAAGTAATTGCCGATATAACGCTCGGTCGTGGCATAGGTATCGGCTTTGGGCGGTACCGGGTACATTTCCGCCGTATCGAGGAAGTTGATTCCGGCCGCCTTGGCCCGTTCGATCTGGGCGAAGGCCTCTGCCTCGCTGTTCTGCTCACCCCAGGTCATGGTGCCCAGGGCGATCGCGCTTACGTTCAGATCGGTCCGGCCCAGCTGTCGATAATCCATCGGGTACTCCTTCAGGGGAAAACAATCATAAAAGCAGGTTGAATTTTTTTTCGCAATCTGCATAATTGCCCACCTCTTTCTGCAGTGGAAGTGATGCGCCGCCTGCCGAAGAATCTTGCCGTTGAACGGACGCGCTGACCCGAGCCCCCGATAGCGTCTGTATCCGGCTGCCTTTGACCTTGTCAAAGTACGCACTATTCAGTAAGATCCGCCGTCTAATTTACAGGGCGGCCCCTGAGGCTATTAAAGAATGACAACTTTTACTGCAAAACCGGAAACAGTTCAGCGCGACTGGTTTGTCGTCGACGCCGCTGGTCAGACCCTGGGTCGTCTGGCCACTGAAGTCGCCAGCCGTCTGCGTGGCAAGCACAAGCCTGAATACACCCCGCACGTTGATACCGGTGACTACATTGTCATCATCAACGCTGAGCAGGTACGTGTTACCGGCAACAAAGCGCAAGACAAAATGTACTACCGTCACTCCGGTTTCCCAGGCGGTATCAAGTCTTCCAACTTTGAAGGCCTGATCTCCAAGAAGCCTGAAGCCCCGATCGAAATCGCGGTCAAAGGCATGCTGCCTAAGGGCCCACTGGGTCGCGATATGTTTCGCAAGCTGAAAGTCTATGCGGGCGCTGTACACCCTCATGCTGCTCAGCAGCCCCAAGAACTGAAGTTTTAACGGAATAGTTCATTATGTCGGCGACTCAAAATTACGGCACTGGCCGTCGCAAAACCGCAACCGCACGCGTTTTCCTGCGTCCGGGCACTGGTAACATCTCGATCAACAACCGCTCCCTGGACAACTTCTTCGGCCGCGAAACTGCCCGCATGGTAGTTCGTCAGCCGCTGGAATTGACCGAGACCGTTGAAAAGTTCGACATCTACGTCACCGTTATCGGTGGCGGTGTAAGTGGTCAAGCTGGCGCAATCCGCCACGGTATCACTCGCGCTCTGATGCAGTACGACGAAACCCTGCGTGGCGCTCTGCGCAAAGCTGGCTTCGTAACTCGCGATGCTCGTGAAGTTGAACGTAAGAAAGTCGGTCTGCGTAAAGCGCGTAAGCGTCCGCAGTACTCGAAGCGTTAATTCGCTTTACGTTCCACAAAAACGCCCAGCCTCCTCACGGAGCTGGGCGTTTTTTATTGCCTGGGATTTATGCAGATTTTTCGCCGTGACAACTTGCCACATCCGTAGACCCCCTATACTACAAGGCCTGGGGGTGGAGCTCCGGGTAATTCCCTTGTCATACGTGGGGCTTTTCATTACCATCCGTCAAAATTTTTATAAGTAAAGATTCAACACTTAGTAGACGCCTGATTTAACAGGCCAAAAAGCTGATGGGAGAGGACTGAATGAGCAATGACGGCGTGAATGCAGGCCGGCGTCGCTTCCTCGTAGCAGCCACATCCGTGGTGGGTGCTGCAGGAGCGGTGGGGGCTGCGGTCCCGTTCGTGGGGTCATGGTTTCCCAGTGCCAAGGCGAAAGCCGCAGGTGCACCGGTGAAGGTGAATGTCAGCAAGATCGAGCCAGGGCAGCAGATGATTGCTGAATGGCGCGGCCAGCCGGTCTTCATTGTTCGTCGTACCGAGGAAATCCTGGGGAATCTCAAGAAGATTGAAGGCCAGTTGTCTGACCCCCAATCCGAGAAGTCCGACCAACCCGCCTACGCCAAGAACGAAGCACGTTCGATCAAGCCGGAGATCCTGCTGCTGGTGGGGCTGTGTACCCACCTGGGTTGCTCGCCTACGTTTCGCCCGGAAGTCGCGCCCGCTGACTTGGGCAAGGACTGGGTTGGCGGTTACTTCTGCCCCTGCCACGGTTCCCATTACGACCTCGCCGGCCGTGTCTACAAGTCCCAGCCTGCACCCTTGAACCTGCCGGTTCCTCCGCACACCTACGAAACTGACGACCTTATTGTCATTGGCCTCGATAAGGAGAACGCGTGATGAGCAAGTTCATGGATTGGGTGGATGCGCGCTTCCCCGCCACCAAAATGTGGGAAGACCATCTCAGCAAATATTACGCGCCAAAAAACTTCAACTTCTTCTACTTCTTCGGCTCCCTGGCACTGCTGGTGCTGGTCAACCAGATCGTCACCGGTGTCTGGCTGACGATGAGCTATACGCCTTCGGCGGAAGAGGCGTTTGCCTCTGTCGAGTACATCATGCGTGACGTCGAGTACGGCTCGATCCTGCGCCTGCTGCACTCTACCGGCGCATCGGCGTTCTTTATCGTGGTCTACCTGCACATGTTCCGTGGCCTGCTCTACGGTTCGTACCAGAAACCCCGCGAGCTGGTGTGGGTGTTCGGCATGCTGATCTACCTGGCGCTGATGGCCGAAGCCTTCATGGGTTACCTGCTGCCATGGGGCCAGATGTCGTACTGGGGCGCCCAGGTGATCATCTCGCTGTTCGGTGCCATCCCGGTGATCGGCAACGACCTGACCCAGTGGATTCGCGGCGACTACCTGATCTCGGGCATCACCCTGAACCGCTTCTTCGCCTTGCACGTGGTGGCCTTGCCGATCGTGATCCTGGGCCTGGTGGTACTGCACATCCTGGCGCTGCATGAAGTCGGCTCCAACAACCCGGATGGCGTGGATATCAAGAAGCACAAGGACGAGAACGGCATCCCGCTGGACGGCATTCCATTCCACCCGTACTACACCGTAAAAGACATTGTCGGCGTGGTCGTGTTCCTGTTCGTATTCTGTTCGATCGTGTTCTTTTTCCCGGAGATGGGTGGTTATTTCCTGGAGAAGCCTAACTTTGAACAGGCTAACGCCTTCAAGACGCCCGAGCATATTGCCCCGGTCTGGTACTTCACGCCGTTCTACGCCATCTTGCGTGCGATCCCCGACAAGCTCATGGGCGTCATCGCCATGGGCGCGGCGATTGCGGTGCTGTTCGTGCTGCCGTGGCTCGACCGCAGCCCGGTCAAGTCCATGCGCTACAAAGGCTGGCTGAGCAAGATCTGGCTGTGGGTGTTCTGCATTTCATTCGTGATTCTGGGCGTGCTGGGCGTACTGGCGCCGACCCCCGAGCGCACGTTGCTGTCGCAGGTCTGCACCTTCCTGTACTTCGCCTACTTCATTCTGATGCCGTTCTACACCCGGCTCGAGAAGACCAAACCGGTTCCGGAAAGGGTGACTGGCTGATGAAAAAATTATTCGTTGCATTAGTGCTTGCGGCCCTGCCGCTCCTGTCTCTGGCCGCCGAGCATGGCGCGCAGCTGGAAAAGGTCGACATCGACGTCTCCGATAAAGCCGCTTTGCAGGATGGTGCGCGCACGTTCGCCAACTACTGCATGGGCTGCCACAGCGCCAAGTTCCAGCGCTACGAGCGGGTGGCCGACGACCTGGGCATCCCCCATGAGTTGATGCTGGAAAAACTGGTGTTCACCGGGGCCAAGATCGGCGACCACATGAACATCGGCATGAAGCCGGCGGACGCCAAGGCCTGGTTCGGTGCGGCACCGCCGGACCTGACCCTGGTAGCACGTGTGCGGGGCACCGACTGGCTCTACGGCTACCTCAAATCCTTCTACGAAGACCCGACCCGGCCCTGGGGCGTGAACAACAAAGTGTTCCCGAACGTCGGCATGCCCAACGTTCTGGTCGGCCTGCAGGGTCGCCAGGTGGTAGGATGCAAGCAGGTTCAGGTCGTTGAAGACGGCAAGAAGCAATATGATCCGTTGACCGGCACGCCGCTGACCCATGAAGCGTGCGATCAACTGACCATCGTGCCCAAGACCGGTACGCTGAACGAAGAGCAGTTCGACGAGAAGGTCAAGAACCTGGTGACCTTCCTGGCCTACTCGGCCAACCCGGTCAAACTGCAGCACCAGCGCATCGGTACGTACGTCTTGCTGTACCTGGCTTTCTTCTTCGTATTCGCCTATCTGCTCAAACGCGAGTACTGGAAGGATGTGCATTGATCCAACCGTAAGCAATTGCTGTTAATCTTGCGCGCCCAGCGGCATCTCTGAACACGTAGCGCCGGTTTTACCGGACGTTACAGGGATGCTCTCTGGGCGCGCTCGTTTTTGAGCTTTCGATAATTTCAACAAGCGAGGAGGACCGCCATGGGCGTGACCAACCGGTTGGCCTGTTACTCCGACCCCGCCGACCACTATTCCCACCGAGTACGCATCGTGCTCGCAGAGAAGGGTGTCAGCGCCGAGATCATCAGTGTGGAGGCGGGCCGTCAGCCGCCGAAGCTGATCGAAGTGAACCCTTACGGCAGCTTGCCCACCCTGGTCGATCGTGACCTGGCGTTGTGGGAGTCAACCGTGGTGATGGAATATCTGGATGAGCGTTACCCGCATCCGCCTTTGCTGCCGGTTTACCCGGTGGCGCGTGCCAACAGCCGCCTGCTGATCCATCGGATCCAGCGTGACTGGTGCGGGCTGGTGGATGTGATTCTCGATACCCGCAGTAAAGAGGCCGCGCGCGTACAGGCGCGTAAGGAATTGCGCGAAAGCCTGACCGGCGTTTCGCCGCTGTTCGCCGATAAACCTTTTTTCCTCAGTGAGGAACAAAGTTTGGTCGATTGCTGCCTATTACCCATACTCTGGCGCTTGCCGGTTCTGGGCATTGAACTGCCACGGCCGGCCAAGCCGTTGCTTGATTACATGGAGCGCCAATTTGCGCGTGAGGCTTTCCAGGCGAGTCTGTCTGGTGTCGAACGCGATATGCGCTAAGGCTTAAGGAGCCGCTGATGAACTCCAGTCGACCCTACCTGGTCCGCGCGCTCTATGAGTGGATTGTGGACAATGATTGCACCCCGCACATGCTGGTCAACTCCGAATTTCCTGCGGTGCAGGTTCCGCAGGGTTTTGCCAGTGACGGACAGATTGTATTGAACGTATCGCCCAGTGCGGTGCGCCACCTGCACATGGACAACGAAGCGGTCAGTTTCGAAGGGCGTTTCGGCGGTGTGCCGCATACGCTGTTCGTGCCGATCGGCGCCATCCTCGGGATTTACGCCCGTGAGAACGGCCAGGGCATGGTGTTCGATTTGGAGTCGCCTTTCGAGGACGACGAAACGATCGAAGGGCAAGGCGGCGATGATGTGCCGCCGCCGGATAACGAGCCGCCGCGCCCTACTGGCCGGCCGAGCTTGAAAGTGGTGAAGTAAGCGGCTGCCGCCTCCGGGCGAGCCTGAAAAATGCCTCGGCGGTTGCCGGGGCTTTTTTTTGCCTGCCGCACAGGCATGAAAGTCGCGACAGGGACGGTGATCGTACAACCGCCATGGGCTATGATGCGTCTTCAGTTCACCGAGAAAGATGACTCATCATGGAAAACGCCAACCCCGTCCCACGTCTTCCCCGCAAGCGTCGCAGCCTTGCCCAGGAATTGGTCACGGTGTTGTCCGAACAGATCCGCGACGGCCAGCTCAAGCGTGGCGACAAGCTGCCTACCGAGTCGGCAATCATGGAGGCCCATGGCGTCAGCCGGACCGTGGTGCGCGAGGCGATTTCGCGCTTGCAGGCGGCGGGGCAGGTGGAGACGCGGCACGGTATCGGTACGTTCGTATTGGACACGCCGAGCCCGAGCGGTTTTCGCATCGACCCGGCCACCGTGGTGACGCTGCGCGATGTGTTGGCGATCCTCGAGTTGCGGATCAGCCTGGAAGTGGAGTCCGCAGGCCTGGCCGCCTTGCGCCGCAGCGAGGAACAACTGGCAGCCATGCGTGCCGCCCTCGACGCGCTGAATGAAAGTGCGGCCCATGCCGGTGATGCGGTAGCGTCAGACTTTGCATTCCACCTGGAAATTGCGCTGTCCACCGGCAACCGTTACTTCACCGACATCATGACCCACCTGGGCACCAGCATCATTCCGCGTACCCGCTTGAATTCGGCGCGCCTGGCCCATGACGACCAGCAGCATTACATGGGGCGCCTGAGTCGCGAGCATGAAGAGATTTATGAGGCCATCGCGCGTCAGGATTCGGACGCGGCGCGTGCGGCGATGCGCTTGCATTTGACCAATAGCCGAGAGAGGCTGCGCCATGCCCATGAAGAGGCGCAAGCGCAGCGCGGGTAGACGCTCGGTCAAGGATAGGGATTTTGCGACGGTTCGAGGTAGATGACAATTTCGCCAATCGTCTCGTCGTAGATTTTGCGTACGACTTTTTCCAGCGCAGGGTTACCCCCTATATCGTCGTAGTAGATCTCGTCACCAATGTTTGGCTCGTAATCAAGTGAGCGCTTTTTACTGCCTTTCTTGACGGTATTCGTTTTCCAGGTCTTGGACATGGTGTACCTCCAAAAATCGTGAGAGTTGGCATGCTTTCCGATATCGCAGTGCTTCTAGATGGCTCTGCACTGAGCTATTTGAAAGTAGGAGGTAACTTATGAGCGTAGCGAACAGCGCGCTACTGTCAGAATTGACAGTAGCGACAGACGGTTCAAGTCAGTTACTCCTCCCCTCAACGGTGTGTCTGGTCTGCGTGCAGTCCCCTGGCAGATAAATACCCCGCCCTCACCAATCGTCCGTCTTCGGACAACGTATACCCCAGCACGTCATAGACCCATGGCGTTGTCTCCCGTCCCTGATCACCTGATTCAGCGCTGAGCTTGAGATGAGGCCTGATGAATTGCAGTTGACGAATCTTTTTATAGTTGTACGATGACGTACGACATCATTTAAACCAACAACAATGCTTTCCTCAGAAAGTCTTCGCCAGGGTGTTCGAATAATGAATCCACAAGAACTGAAGTCCATCCTCTCCCACGGTCTGCTGTCTTTCCCGGTGACCGATTTCAATGCCCAGGGTGACTTTCACCAGGCGGGCTATATCAAGCGCCTGGAATGGCTGGCCCCGTACGGCGCCACTGCGCTGTTCGCCGCAGGCGGCACCGGTGAGTTTTTCTCCCTGGCCGCCAGCGAATATTCCCAGGTGGTGAAGACCGCTGTTGATACCTGCGCCACCAGCGTGCCGATTCTGGCCGGTGTCGGCGGCGCGACCCGCCAGGCCATCGAATACGCTCAAGAGGCCGAACGCCTGGGTGCCAAAGGCTTGCTGCTGTTGCCGCACTACCTGACTGAAGCCAGCCAGGACGGGGTTGCCGCCCACGTTGAAGCGGTGTGCAAATCGGTCAAGATCGGCGTGGTGGTGTACAACCGCAATGTCTGCCGCCTGACCGCGCCGCTGCTGGAACGCCTTGCCGAGCGCTGCCCGAACCTGATCGGCTACAAGGATGGCCTGGGTGACATCGAGTTGATGGTGTCGATCCGCCGTCGTCTCGGCGATCGTTTCAGCTACCTCGGCGGCCTGCCGACTGCAGAGGTTTACGCCGCTGCCTACAAGGCCCTGGGCGTGCCGGTGTACTCCTCGGCGGTGTTCAACTTCATTCCCAAAACCGCAATGGATTTCTACCACGCGATTGCCAGGGATGATCACGCCACCGTTTCCAGAATCATTGACGATTTCTTCCTGCCTTACCTCGACATCCGTAACCGCAAGGCCGGTTATGCCGTGAGCATCGTCAAGGCCGGTGCGAAAATCGCCGGCTACGACGCAGGCCCGGTGCGCACGCCGCTGACCGATCTGCTGCCGGAAGAATACGAAGCCCTGGCCGCGCTGATCGACAAGCAAGGCGCGCAATAACTTATCAACAAGGCCGCTGAGCAATCAGCGGCCTTTTGCGTCAGGAGAAGATTCGTGTCCCAAGCCAAGCGTTTTGACAACTACATCAACGGTGACTGGGTAACCGGCGCCGACTATTGCACCAATATCAACCCGTCGGACCTGTCCGATGTGATCGGCGAATACGCCAAGGCTGACGTCGCCCAGGTCAACGCCGCTATCGACGCCGCCCGCGCCGCGTTTCCGGCCTGGTCCACCTCGGGTATCCAGGCGCGCCACGATGCGCTGGATAAAGTCGGCAGCGAAATCCTCGCCCGCCGCGAAGAGCTGGGCACGCTGCTGGCCCGGGAAGAGGGCAAGACCCTGCCCGAAGCCATCGGCGAGGTGACCCGCGCCGGTAACATCTTCAAATTCTTCGCCGGTGAATGCCTGCGCCTGTCTGGCGAGTATGTGCCGTCGGTGCGCCCCGGCGTCAACGTTGAAGTCACCCGTGAAGCCCTTGGCGTGGTCGGCTTGATCACGCCGTGGAACTTCCCGATCGCCATCCCTGCCTGGAAAATCGCCCCGGCCCTGGCCTATGGCAACTGCGTGGTGATCAAGCCGGCCGAGCTGGTACCCGGTTGTGCCTGGGCCCTGGCCGACATCATTTCCCGCGCCGGTTTCCCGGCCGGTGTGTTCAACCTGGTGATGGGCAGCGGTCGCGTGGTGGGCGATGTGCTGGTCAACAGCCCGAAAGTCGATGGCATCAGCTTTACCGGTTCCGTCGGTGTGGGCCGTCAGATCGCCGTCAGTTGCGTAGCGCGCCAGGCCAAGGTGCAGTTGGAAATGGGCGGCAAGAACCCGCAGATCATTCTCGACGACGCCGACCTCAAGCAGGCCGTCGAGCTGTCGGTGCAGAGCGCGTTCTACTCGACCGGCCAGCGTTGCACCGCTTCCAGTCGCCTGATCGTCACCGCCGGGATCCATGACCAGTTCGTCGCGGCCATGGCCGAGCGCATGCAGTCGATCAAGGTCGGCCACGCGCTCCACAGCGGTACCGACATTGGCCCGGTGGTTTCCCAGGCTCAGTTGGACCAGGACATGAAGTACATCGACATCGGCCAGAGCGAAGGCGCGCGGCTGGTCAGCGGCGGCGGCCTGGTGACCTGCGACACCGAGGGCTACTACCTGGCGCCGACGCTGTTTGCCGACAGCGAAGCGGCCATGCGCATCAGCCGTGAAGAGATTTTCGGCCCGGTGGCCAACGTGGTGCGGGTGGCCGACTACGAGGCGGCGCTGGCCATGGCCAACGACACCGAGTTCGGTCTCTCGGCTGGTATCGCCACCACCTCGTTGAAACATGCCAACCACTTCAAGCGCCATTCCCAGGCCGGGATGGTCATGGTCAACCTGCCGACCGCCGGCGTGGACTATCACGTTCCGTTCGGTGGCCGTAAGGGTTCGTCCTACGGTTCGCGTGAGCAGGGCCGCTATGCGCAAGAGTTCTACACCGTGGTGAAAACCAGCTACATCGGGTCGTAACACCCGTTTCACTGTAGGAGCGAGCTTGCTCGCGAAAAACCCAAGGACACCGCGTGCACCCTGAATGCCTGCGTATTCGTTGACGTTTTTCGCGAGCAAGCTCGCTCCTACAAGAGGCGGCACCCAGCAAGACATAACCATTACCCGCAAAAAAAATAATTAGTGGGAGTACTTCTACATGCAAGCGACCAAGCCGACTCACGTCCGCTATTTGATCCTGCTCATGCTGTTCCTGGTGACCACGATCAATTACGCCGACCGTGCAACTATCGCCATCGCCGGTTCCAGCCTGCAAAAAGACCTCGGCATCGACGCGGTCACCCTCGGCTACATCTTCTCTGCATTCGGTTGGGCCTACGTCGCCGGGCAAATCCCCGGCGGCTGGCTGCTCGACCGGTTCGGTTCGAAAAAAGTCTATGCCCTGAGCATCTTTACCTGGTCACTGTTCACCGTGCTGCAAGGCTACGTCGGTGAGTTCGGTGTCTCGACCGCCGTGGTTGCGCTGTTCATGCTGCGCTTTATGGTGGGCCTGGCCGAAGCGCCATCCTTCCCGGGCAACGCACGGATTGTGGCGGCCTGGTTCCCCACGGCCGAGCGCGGTACGGCGTCGGCGATCTTCAACTCGGCGCAGTACTTCGCTACCGTGTTGTTCGCACCGCTGATGGGCTGGATCGTTTATCGCTTCGGCTGGCAGCATGTGTTTATCGTGATGGGCGTGATTGGCATTGTGTTTTCGCTGATCTGGCTGAAAGTTATCCACAGCCCGCGCCAGCACCCGATGATCAACGAAGCGGAGCTCAATCACATTGCCGCCAATGGCGCCATGGTGGATATGGACCAGGACAAGGGCCAGGGCAAGAAAACCGATGGACCGAAATGGGATTACATCCGCCAGTTGCTGACCAACCGCATGATGCTGGGTGTGTACCTGGGCCAATACTGCATCAACGGCATCACCTACTTCTTCCTGACCTGGTTCCCCGTGTACCTGGTGCAGGACCGTGGCATGACCATCCTCAAGGCCGGTTTCATTGCCTCGCTGCCGGCGATCTGCGGCTTTATCGGCGGCGTGCTGGGCGGGGTGATTTCCGATTACCTGCTGCGCAAGGGCCATTCCCTGACCTTCGCCCGCAAGGCGCCGATCATTGCCGGCCTGCTGGTGTCCAGCAGCATCATTGCGTGTAACTACGTCGATGTTGAATGGATGGTGGTGGGCTTCATGGCGCTGGCCTTCTTCGGCAAGGGCGTTGGCGCACTGGGCTGGGCGGTGGTGTCCGACACCTCGCCGAAACAAATCGCCGGCCTCAGTGGTGGCTTGTTCAATACCTTCGGTAACCTGGCCTCCATCACCACGCCCATTGTCATCGGCTACATCATCAGCACCACCGGCTCGTTCAAATGGGCCCTGGTGTTCGTCGGCGCCAACGCGCTGGTGGCGGTGTTCAGCTATCTGGTGATCGTCGGCCCGATCAAGCGCGTGGTGCTCAAGGACCCGCCAAGCAAGGGCCCTGAGTTGACCCACCTTTCCCAAGCGCATTCCTGAGGTTCATGTGATGCAGTTGATTGAACATGCCGACTCGCCGCGCTCGATTCGCCTGCACGAGCGCGACAATGTGGTGATCGTGGTGAACGACCAGGGCGTGCCGGCCGGGACCGAGTTCCCGGACGGCCTGGTCACCGTGGACTTCATCCCTCAAAGCCACAAAGTGACCCTGGAAGATATCCCCGAAGGCGGCCGGATCATTCGCTACGGCCAGACGATCGGCTATGCCCTGGCGCCGATCCCGCGTGGCAGCTGGGTGCAGGAAGACCAGTTGCGCATGCCCACCGCGCCGCCGCTGGACAGCCTGCCGCTGTCCACCGAGGTGCCCGAACCCCAGGCGCCGCTGGAGGGGTTCACCTTCGAGGGGTATCGCAACGCCGACGGCACCGTGGGTACGCGCAATATCCTGGGCATCACCACCACCGTGCAGTGCGTGACCGGCGTGCTGGATCATGCCGTCCAGCGCATCAAGGATGAATTGCTGCCCAGGTACCCGCACGTCGATGATGTGGTGGCGCTGACGCACAGCTACGGCTGCGGCGTGGCGATCACGGCCACGGATGCCTACATTCCGATCCGTACCGTGCGCAACCTGGCGCGCAACCCGAACCTGGGCGGCGAAGCCCTGGTGATCAGCCTGGGCTGCGAGAAATTGCAGGCCGGGCAAGTGATGCACGACAACGACAGCTCCGTCGACCTGAGCGAGCCCTGGCTGTACCGGTTGCAGGATTCCAGCCACGGCTTTAGCGAAATGATCGAGCAGATCATGGCGCTGGCCGAAGTCCGCTTGAAAAAGCTCGACCAGCGCCGCCGCGAAACGGTGCCCGCGTCCGAGCTGATCCTGGGCATGCAATGCGGCGGCAGTGATGCGTTTTCCGGCATCACTGCCAACCCGGCGCTGGGTTATGCATCCGACCTGTTGCTGCGGGCCGGGGCGACGGTGATGTTTTCCGAAGTGACGGAAGTACGCGATGCCATCTACCTGCTGACTTCTCGCGCAGAGACGAAGGAAGTTGCCGAAGCGTTGGTGCGTGAAATGGACTGGTACGACCGTTACCTGGCCAAGGGCGAGGCGGATCGCAGCGCCAATACCACGCCGGGCAACAAGAAGGGCGGGCTGTCGAATATCGTCGAGAAGTCCCTGGGCTCCATCGTCAAGTCCGGCAGCAGCGCGATCAACGGCGTGCTCGGCCCAGGCGAGCGCTTCAAGACCAAGGGCCTGATTTTTTGCGCAACCCCGGCCAGTGACTTTGTATGCGGCACCTTGCAACTGGCGGCGGGGATGAACCTGCATGTGTTCACCACGGGGCGGGGTACGCCGTATGGGTTGGCGATGGCGCCGGTGGTCAAGGTGTCGACGCGCACCGAACTGGCCCAGCGCTGGCCAGACCTGATCGATATCGACGCCGGGCGCATCGCCACCGGACGCGCGAGCATCGAGGAGTTGGGCTGGGAGTTGTTTCACTTCTACCTGGATGTGGCCAGCGGCAGGAAGCAGACGTGGGCGCAGCGGCACAAACTGCATAACGACATCACCTTGTTCAACCCCGCGCCAATCACCTAGGGCTGTCGTTTCCGTCAGCAACGCTCGTTCAGCAACGTCTGGATGTGCGCGTGAACCTGTATGGGCGTGTCAGCTCGAAGGATGTGCCCGGACATCTCGGGCATGGGCTGCCTGGTGTAATAGTCGGCGCAAACGAAACCGTCGACCCAACCATCGGCATACACCTGATAGTCGGATCTGGCGTCTCCGACTATCAGGGCTCGACCCGTCAGCCGGCCTTCCTTGCGCCATCGCTGCACGATGCTACTTTTCCCTCTGCCGGGGTTTATCAACGGTGATGGCCTGGGGCACATTGCGCGCGAACCGGCCCAGAAAAGACGGTTGGCGATGACATTATGGGCTTGGATGTTCAGTGATCGAGCAATTGGGGTAATGCACTCCGTATACCCTCCGGAGAGGATGTACACGTGCGTGCCCTCGCGTTGCAGGTTGTGCACTGTCTGCTCCAGGGACGGGTCGAGGCTGCCAATGATGGTATCGACATAGCGTTGAATATGATGCCTGCGGATATACGGGATCATTTTCATCACACACAGCATTTCCCAGAAGCTGGCCTTGCCCGTCAACGCCTTGGGCGTGATCAGTTGCAGTTGCTCCAGCATTGGCTGGGCGTTCGGGCTTTCGCCAATGGCTGACTTGACGATCTCCAGGGTGCTTTCGTGGTTCACCAGGGTCTGGTCGAAGTCGAAAATGACATGGGTGTCGCGGCTCGTTGTCATGGGTGTGCCTGCGCATCTGTGCGACGGTAGTGGTGTTTGTCTTCTCGGGTCCACTGGGTTGCTGCGATGCCCAGGTGCGCGGCGATACGTGCTTGTATCAAGTCCGAAAATGCCTGGCCGCTTTGGTGTTCATTGCGCTCCAGCGGTTCCAGATAGGTCATTTCGACGGTCATCCAGGGCATAGCCAGCAGGCGCAGAAAGCACGCCAGACCTGATGCATGAAGCGGGCTCGGCACCAGGCCAAAGGGCAGGATCAAGCGTCCCGCAAGTGGCACCACAGGCAACCCGCGGCTCAGCAGCCCGGGGCGGAAGCGATACAAGCCACGGCCATTGTTGATGGTTGCTTCGGGATTGGTGTAAAGGGCGGTGCCTTGGGGGGCGTCTCGCAGACTACGCAGGTTACGTGAGAACGTCTTTTTATCCGCGCCGTTCCAGACGCGGCCACCCGCGCACTTGATCAAAAGGAATGCCGTTAGGCTGATAACCCTGTTGTAGCCGCTCGAGGCCACAAGTGTTGCGCCAGGCATCGCCAGTATGGCGAACGGATCAATAACGCTTACGTGATTGGCGGCCACCACACAACCGTCGGTCAGTGTTGCGATTTGTCGCGGTGAAAGTGCGCACCTGACCCTCAGGCCCATTATCCAGAGAATACCTCGGTATATGACGCGCCTGACGGCAAGTGGAAATGGCCAGGCTAACAGGCTTAGTACAACTATCAAGAACATGCGAAGGACGGCCAGCATGTAGCCGAAGGGCATATAAAGTTGCCTGGGGAAACTAGGATAAGCCCAGGTTTCTCGACTACAGAGGTCCGCTACGGATTGCAAAGGGCAAGCGGGAGCCGGTTGTGTTTTCAAGGGAGCGAATACTCAATGGTGATTTTCGTCAAGCGGACTGGGTGTGTTCAGGCTTTTTCATGCGGCGCGAGAACCGTGTGATTCGCTCGAGATTTGCCAGGCTTATTTCCTGGAACCGCTCACGTGTAAGATCAATTTTTATGTGAGGACCATAGGCGGTATCGATGACTTCTCCCGCCACTGCAGGCATATGCAAAAATGCTCTGTTCATTTCCAGCGCACGGTGATGATGGATATTGGTAAGCGTGTAGACCTGCTCAAATCCCAGGCGTTGGAAACCGTATTCGAGCGCCAGATGAATCGCAATAAAGGGGTAGGGCGTGCCCCAGTATTTCCTGAGGAAACGGTTGCCGAAGTTGATGCCATATTCTTTTTTTGCGAATCCTGCATAACCGATAAATGATCCTTCCACGCCCAGGCTTACAGCCTAGCGTGACCAGTCCTGATCGATAAGTTCTTTTGTGAATACCGAAATTTCATTGGCGGCGGCGTCTCTGCCCCGTGTAGTGCCGGCCGAAATGAACTTCATTGCCTCCGGATCAGCGAGCAGGTCGGCATAGCCTTCAATGTCCTGATCGTCCCAGCTCCTGATATGCACATTGTGCAATTGACTGAAGGATCTACGCATAGTCACCCCTTGTGTTTCGAACACATGATGGTTCGCTACCGGATAATTAAAATGTTACAGGGAGGATTTTCAGGGGAGATGTCGATAATGCAGAGGCGCGGATTCTTATCAGTGTGTAGGAGCTTGTGTAGCGTTTTGTGGGATGGGCTGAGCTTAGCCAAGAACTCTGAGTTACATCCTACAAATGGATGCAGTTCTCCGATCCTGGATTTTATTTGCAGGCCTATTGTTAAATGAAATGTCAGCCGCGCACCCCAGTGCTTTATTATTACGACTCCCTGATAACAGGACTCAAGGCTAATACAGCATGCTCGCCATTTTTCTTACGACGCTCACCATCACCGCGCCGGTGTTCGCCATGCTGTTCCTCGGGGTGCTGCTCAAGCGTATCAACTGGATCAACGACAACTTTATCCATACCGCCTCATCCCTGGTGTTCAATGTCACCATGCCGGCGCTGCTGTTCCTGGGCATCCTGCATGCCGACCTGCATTCGGCGCTCAAGCCGGGGTTGCTGATTTACTTTGCCGTGGCCACGCTGGTGAGCTTTGCCATGGCGTGGGGCTGGGCGATTTTTCGCTGCAAGCGCGAAGACCGGGGCATCTACACCCAGGGCGCGTTTCGCGGCAATAACGGCGTGATCGGCCTGGCGCTGGCTGCCAGCATGTACGGCGACTACGGGATTTCCCTCGGTGCGATTCTCGCCGCGCTGGTGATCCTGTTCTACAACACCCTGTCGACCATTGTGCTGGCGGTATACAGCCCGGTGATCAAGTCCGACCCGTGGAGTATCTTCAAGAGTGTGGTGGCCAACCCGCTGATCATCAGCGTGATCGTTGCCGCGCCGTTTGCGTACTTTCAGATCGGCCTGCCCGGCTGGCTGGAAAAATCCCTGGGCTATCTTGCGGACACGACACTGCCCCTGGCGCTGATCTGCATCGGCGGCACCTTGTCCCTGGCGGCGCTGCGCAAGAGCGGCAACATGGCCTTGAGCGCGAGCCTGATGAAGATGATCTGGTTGCCGGTGATCGCCACACTGGGCGCGTGGCTGCTGGGGTTCCGTGGGCCGGAATTGGGGATTCTGTTTCTGTACTTCGGCGCGCCAACGGCGGCGGCGAGCTTCGTGATGGCCCGGGCGGCCGAGGGTAATCATGAGCTGGCGGCGGCGATTATCGTGATCACCACCCTGATGGCGGCGGTGACCACGAACATCGGCATCTTTGTATTGCAGGCGGGCGGCTGGATCTGACCGTTACGGCTGGTCCGCCTGATACGCCTCAATCACTTCCTGCGCCGCGCGAAACGCATCAATGGCCGCCGGTACGCCGGCATACACCGCGCAATGCAGCAGCGCTTCGCGGATCTCTTCAACCGTACAGCCGTTGTTCAACGCGCCGCGCACATGGCCCTTGAGCTCCTGCGGGCATTTGAGCGCGGTCAGGGCGGCGAGGGTGATCAGGCTGCGCGTCTTGAGCGGCAAGCCCTCGCGATTCCACACACTGCCCCAGGCGTGTTCATTGACGAAGTCCTGCAGCGGCTGGCTGAACTCGGTGGCATTGCCCAGGGCACGGTCGACGAATGCATCGCCCATCACCTGGCGACGCATTTCAACCCCTGGTTTTTTCTGACCGGTCATTGCGATTCCCTCTTGTGTTGACGGTGCCAGGCGCGCAGCGACGTGAACAACAGCACCACCACCAGCGCCGGCAAGACGTAAAACAGCATCAATTGTTCAAGTTGGGTGGCCAGCGGCATGCCGGTAGTAAATGCCATCACATGCAGCCCATACGCAAGGTACAGCCCCAGCAACACCAGCCCTTCGGCGCGGGTGACGCGGTAGCCGGTATAGAACACCGGCAGGCACAGGGTGATGGCGCCGAGCATGACCGGCAGGTCGAAGTCCAGGGCATTGGGCGAGACCGACAGCGGCGACGGTGCCACCAGCGCGGTAAACCCCAGCACGCCCAGCAGGTTGAACAGGTTGCTGCCGATCACATTGCCCACGGCAATCTCACGCTCGCCACGCAAGGCGGCGATCAGCGACGTGGCCAGGCAGGGCAGCGAGGTGCCGACGCCGATCAACGTCAGGCCGATAATGCGCTCCGACAAGCCCAGGTCGCTCGCCACCGCCACGGCCGCACCCAGCAGCAAGTGCCCGGCCAGCACCAGCACGAGCAACCCGCCAAGCATCAACAGCACGCTGCTCAGCCAGGGCGCCCGGGTCACGGTGGCCAGCGTTCGCGGACGCCGCGAGTGACGCGTCTGGTAGTGCAGCACGCCGAGGTAGGCCACCAGCGCAACCAGCAGCACCAGGCCGTCAAACGGCGTCAGGGCCTCATTGGCGGCGAGGATGAACACCAGCAGGCCGGCGACGATCATCACCGGGATATCCAGGCGCACCAGTTGTCGTGAGACCCGTAACGGAATGATCAACGCAGACAAGCCCAGGGTGACGAGGATATTGAAGATGCTGCTGCCGATCACACTGCCCACGGCGATATCGGTGTTGCCGGCCAGGGTGGCTTGCAGGCTGACGGCCATCTGTGGCGCGCTGCTGCCGAAGGCGACGATGCTCAGGCCGATGATCAAGGGCCGCACCTTGAGGCTGGCCGCCAGGCGCACCGCAGCACGCACCAGGATTTCAGCGCCGACGATCAGCAGCAGCAAGCCGCTGACCAGTTCGAGCAGGCTCCAGGGCGAGAGGGCGTTCAATCCGAAAATACTCAAGGCGGCCTCGATCAGTTGTTCAGGGCTTGCACGCGCACCCGTGCGGTGCCGCTGCCCAGCATACGCAGTTGCTCGGCGGCCTTGCGTGAAAGGTCGATCAGGCGCCCGCGGCCATGCGGACCGCGATCATTGATACGGACCACCACAGAGCGGTTGTTGGCGAGATTGGTCACCTTGACCTGAGTGCCGAAGGGCAGGCGCCGATGGGCGGCGGTCATGGCGTTCTGGTTGAAGGCTTCACCGCTGGCAGTGCGTTTGCCGTGGTGCTTGGCGCCGTAGTAGGAGGCGGTGCCGGTTTCGTCATAACCATTGGGGTCGATGAGGCCGCTGGCGCAACCGGTCAGCAGGGAAGACAGGGCCAGCAGGCCGAGTAGACGCTTCATTTTTTTGGATATCCCCCTGACAAATGTGGGAGGGGGCTTGCCCCCGATAGCGGTGCAGCAGTCAATACATGTGCCGACTGACACACCCTCATCGGGGGCAAGCCCCCTCCCACATGGGTCCGAGTCGAGCATGAAACCCCACTCGGACCGTTCTGCGCTATCAGCCTTCGAGCTTGCTTTTGAGCAGCTCGTTGACTTGTTGCGGGTTGGCCTTGCCCTTGGACGCTTTCATCGCCTGGCCGACAAAGAAGCCGAACATCTTGCCGCGCTTGGCTTCGTCCGCCGCACGGTATTGTTCGACTTGCTCGGCGTTCGCCGCGAGCATTTCATCGAGCACCGCCGAAATCGCGCCGCTGTCGGTGACTTGCTTGAGGCCACGCTTGTCGATGATGTCATCGGCGCTGCCTTCACCGGCGGCCATCGCTTCGAACACAGTCTTGGCGATCTTGCCGGAGATGGTGTTGTCCTTGATGCGCAGCAGCATGCCGCCCAGTTGCTCGGCGCTGACCGGCGCTTCGTCGATTTCCAGGCCCTGTTTGTTCAACAGGCTGCCCAGTTCGACCATGACCCAGTTGGCCGCCAGCTTGGCGTCGCCGGCGATGCTCACGACCTTCTCGAAGTAGTTGGCCTGTTCACGGCTGGAGGCCAGGACGCTGGCATCGTAGACCGACAGGCCGAACTGCGCCTGGAAGCGTTCGCGTTTTTGCTGCGGCAACTCCGGCAGGGTGGCGCGGATATCGTTGAGGAACGAATCTTCCAGCACCACCGGCAACAGGTCCGGGTCGGGGAAGTAACGGTAGTCGTTGGCTTCCTCCTTGCTGCGCATGGCGCGGGTTTCGTCTTTGTTCGGATCGTACAGGCGCGTTTGCTGGATGACCTTGCCGCCGTCCTCGATCAGCTCGATCTGGCGACGCACTTCGCTGTTTATCGCCTTCTCGATGAAGCGGAACGAGTTGACGTTCTTGATCTCGCAGCGGGTGCCGTATTCGGCCTGGCCCTTGGGACGGATCGACACGTTGCAGTCGCAGCGCAGCGAGCCTTCGGCCATGTTGCCGTCGCAGATGCCCAGGTAGCGCACCAGTGCGTGGATCGTCTTGACGTAGGCCACGGCTTCCTTGGCGCTGCGCATGTCCGGCTCGGAGACGATTTCCAGCAGCGGCGTGCCGGCGCGGTTCAGGTCGATACCGGTGGCGCCGGGAAACTCTTCATGCAGGCTCTTGCCGGCGTCTTCTTCAAGGTGCGCACGGGTCACGCCGACACGCTTGATGGTGCCGTCTTCCAGGGGGATGTCCAGGTGCCCCTTGCCGACGATCGGCAGCTCCATCTGGCTGATCTGGTAGCCCTTGGGCAGGTCCGGGTAGAAGTAGTTCTTGCGCGCGAACACGTTGTGCTGACCGATCTGGGCGTCAATCGCCAGGCCGAACATCACCGCCATGCGTACCGCTTCCTGGTTCAGCACCGGCAGCACGCCGGGCATGCCCAGGTCCACCAGGCTCGCCTGGGTGTTGGGCTCGGAGCCGAACGTGGTGGCGCTGCCGGAGAAAATCTTCGATTGGGTGGCGAGCTGGGTATGAATCTCCAGCCCGATCACAACTTCCCATTGCATAGTGTTCTCCTCAGAAGCCGGTAGGGGTGCGGGTGTGCCAGTCGGTGTGCAACTGGTACTGGTGCGCCACATTGAGCAGGCGGCCTTCCTGGAAATACGGGGCGAGCAATTGCACGCCGACCGGCAGGCCATCGACGAAACCGGCGGGCATGGACAAGCCCGGCAGGCCCGCGAGGTTGGCGGTGATGGTGTAGAGGTCTTCCAGGTACTCGGCAATCGGGTCGCCGGTCTTGGCGCCGATCTTCCAGGCCGGGTTCGGCGTGGTCGGGCCGAGGATCACGTCGACTTCTTCAAAGGCCGCCATGAAGTCGTTCTTGATCAGGCGACGGATCTTCTGCGCCTTGAGGTAGTACGCGTCGTAGTAGCCGGCGGACAGGGCATAGGCACCGACCATGATCCGGCGCTGGACTTCACTGCCGAAGCCTTCGCCACGGGAGCGTTTGTACAGATCGGTCAGGTCCTTGGGGTTTTCGCAGCGATAGCCGAAGCGCACACCGTCGAAACGCGACAGGTTGGAGGACGCTTCCGCTGGTGCGATCACGTAATAGGCAGGAATCGCGTGCTGGTTGTTCGGCAGGCTGATTTCCTTGATCACCGCGCCGAGCTTTTCCAGCTCTTTGATGCTGTTGTGCACCAGGTCGGCGATACGCGGGTCGAGGCCGGCGCTGAAATACTCTTTTGGCACGCCGATGCGCAGGCCCTTGATCGACTCGTTCAGGCCGGCGCTGTAGTCCGGTACCGGCTCATCGATGCTGGTGGAGTCCTGTTTATCGAAGCCTGCCATGCCTTGTAACAAAATTGCGCAGTCTTCAGCGGTACGCGCCAGCGGGCCACCCTGATCGAGGCTCGAGGCGTAGGCGATCATGCCCCAGCGGGAAACGCGACCGTAGGTCGGCTTCAGGCCGGTGAGGTTGGTGAAGGCGGCCGGCTGGCGGATCGAACCACCGGTGTCGGTTGCCGTCGCGGCGGGCAGGAAGCGTGCGGCCACGGCCGCAGCCGAGCCGCCGGAGGAACCGCCGGGTACGTGATCCAGGTTCCATGGGTTTTTCACTGCGCCGTAGTAGCTCGACTCGTTGGCCGACCCCATGGCGAACTCGTCCATGTTGGTCTTGCCCAGGGTCACGGCCCCGGCGGCGGCCAGTTTGGCGACCACGGTCGCATCGTAGGGCGCCTTGAAGTTGTCGAGCATCTTCGAGCCGCAGCTGGTGCGAATACCCTGGGTGCAGAACAGGTCCTTGTGGGCGATCGGGGCGCCCAGCAGTGCGCCGTCTTCACCGTTGGCGCGCCGCTCGTCGGCGGCCTTGGCCTGGCTCAGGGCCAGCTCCTGGGTGAGGCTGATGAAGCTGTTGACCTTGGGATCGTGCTCGGCGATACGCGCCAGCAGGGTCTTGGTCAGTTCTTCGGAAGAAAACGTTTTGTCGGCGAGACCGCGGGCGATCTCGGCCAGAGTCATGTGATGCATGAAAGGCTCTTTCCCTTTAGTCGATGACTTTCGGAACCAGGTACAGGCCGTTTTCGACCGCTGGCGCGATGGACTGGTAGGCCTCGCGGTTATTGCGCTCGGTCACGACGTCTGCGCGCAGGCGCTGACTGGCTTCCAGCGGGTGAGCCAGGGGCTCGATGCCGTCGGTATTGACGGCCTGCATTTGGTCAACCAGCCCGAGAATGCTGTTCAGGGCTGCGGTGGTCTGTGGAAGATCGGCGTCATTGAGGCCAAGCGAGGCCAGATGCGCGATTTTTTCCACGTCGGAGCGTTCAAGCGCCATGGGATTCTCCAGTGGAAAACAGAACGGAAGGCGTCCGTGTGTTAGATTGTCGGAACACTACCGCATTTCTACGGTCATATGGCCGCGATTGTGGGGGTTGGTGCACAGAAAGTCGGCCAATTTAGCACATTGGCGCCTTGCCCAAAATCCCTGTCGTTGTTAGAGTTTGCCGCACTTTTTTACCCACGCGTTGCCTAGGGTCCCTTTCCCATGTTCAAGAAACTGCGTGGCATGTTTTCCAGCGATCTTTCCATTGACCTGGGCACTGCCAACACCCTTATTTACGTGCGCGAGCGCGGTATCGTTCTGAATGAGCCATCGGTTGTGGCCATTCGGACCCATGGTAATCAGAAAAGTGTCGTTGCCGTTGGCACCGAGGCCAAGCGCATGCTCGGCCGTACACCAGGCAATATTGCTGCCATTCGTCCGATGAAAGACGGCGTGATCGCCGACTTCAGCGTCTGCGAGAAGATGCTGCAGTACTTCATCAACAAGGTTCACGAAAACAGTTTCCTGCAGCCCAGCCCTCGTGTGCTGATCTGCGTTCCGTGCAAATCCACCCAGGTGGAGCGTCGTGCCATCCGTGAATCGGCCCTTGGCGCCGGTGCCCGCGAAGTATTCCTGATCGAAGAGCCGATGGCCGCCGCAATCGGCGCCGGCCTGCCGGTTGAAGAAGCGCGCGGTTCGATGGTGGTGGATATCGGTGGCGGTACCACCGAGATCGCCCTGATTTCCCTGAACGGTGTGGTGTATGCCGAATCCGTACGCGTTGGCGGCGACCGCTTCGACGAAGCGATCATCACCTATGTGCGTCGTAACTACGGCAGCCTGATCGGCGAATCCACCGCCGAGCGCATCAAGCAGGAAATCGGTACTGCCTACCCGGGCGGCGAAGTTCGCGAAGTCGATGTTCGCGGTCGCAACCTGGCCGAAGGTGTACCACGCGCGTTCACCCTGAACTCCAATGAAGTGCTGGAAGCGCTGCAAGAGTCCCTGGCCACCATCGTCCAGGCGGTGAAGAGCGCCCTGGAGCAGTCGCCGCCGGAACTGGCTTCCGATATCGCCGAGCGTGGCCTGGTACTGACCGGTGGTGGCGCCTTGTTGCGTGACCTCGACAAGTTGCTGGCCCAGGAAACCGGCCTGCCGGTGATCGTCGCCGAAGACCCGCTGACCTGCGTTGCCCGTGGCGGTGGTCGTGCACTGGAAATGATGGATAAACACACCATGGACCTGCTCTCCAGCGAATAAGATCGCCTGGACGGTTCATGCTGGGTCGGCAGGCAGCACTTTGCAGTGCTGCCTGTTGGCGTTTATCTTCTTCAATCTGCATCCAGGCCGGTTTGATGCCGTATGAATAAAGAGAACATTTGCCTGGGAGGAGCGGCCTATTAAACCGCTCTTTGCCAAAGGCCCCTCATTGGGCGTGCGCTTGTTGGTGCTGACCGTGCTTTCGGTCGCGCTGATGGTGGTCGATGCGCGCTTTTCGCTGCTCAAGCCTGTGCGTAGTCAGATGTCGCTGGTATTGATGCAGACTTACTGGATCACCGACCTGCCGCAACGTCTCTACCAGGGCGTGGCCAGCCAATTCGGCAGCCGCACCGAACTGGTCGCCGAGAACGAAAAACTCAAGACCGAAAACCTGCTGTTGCAGGGCCGCATGCAAAAGCTTGCCGCCCTCACCGAGCAGAACGTTCGGCTGCGCGAGTTGCTCAATTCCTCCGCGCTGGTCAACGAAAAGGTCGAAGTGGCCGAGTTGATCGGCATGGACCCCAATCCCTTCACCCATCGCATCATCATCAACAAGGGCGAGCGTGACGGCGTGGTGCTCGGCCAACCGGTGCTCGATGCCCGTGGCCTGATGGGCCAGGTGGTCGAGTTGATGCCCTACACATCGCGCGTCCTGCTGCTGACGGACACCACCCACAGCATCCCCGTGCAGGTCAATCGCAACGGCTTGCGCGCCATTGCCAGCGGCACCGGGAACCCGGAACGCCTTGAACTGCGGCACGTAGCCGATACCGCTGATATCAAGGAGGGTGACCTGCTGGTCAGCTCCGGCCTCGGCCAGCGCTTCCCGGCCGGCTACCCAGTGGCCACGGTCAAGGAGGTCATCCATGATTCCGGCCAGCCGTTTGCCATTGTGCGTGCCGTCCCGACTGCCGCGTTGAACCGCAGCCGCTACCTGCTGCTGGTGTTCAGCGACAACCGCACGCCGGAAGAGCGCGCCAATGACGCGGCGCAGGCTCAGGAGGCGGAAGACAAGCAGAACGGCACCGCCCCCGTGATTCCTGCCACCGTGCCGAAACCGGCGTTCGTGGGACCGCCCGCGCCTGCGGCCGTCCCCGCCACCGCAGCACCTGTCGCCACGCCGGCCAAGCCCGCTGCACACAACGCCCGCCCGGCGAAACCGGCGGCGACCACCACGCCTGCCGCGAGGCCCGCGACCACCGCCCCGGCCACAACGCGGCAGAGGGAGGAATAATGGCCAGCACTCAATCGCGCAATGGCTGGATTGTCTGGCTGACCTTTGCCATCGGCTTGCTGCTCAGCGTTTCACCGCTGCCGCAATTCATGGAAATCCTGCGGCCGCTGTGGCTGGCCCTGCTGTTGGCGTTCTGGTCGTTGAACCTGCCGCACAAAGTGGGCATGGTCACGGCGATGTGCCTGGGCTTGGCGGAGGATGTGCTCTATGGCACCTTGCTGGGCCAGAATGCACTGATCCTGACCCTGATTACGTTCCTGGTGCTGTCGTTGCAGCAGCGCTTGCGCATGTTCCCGATGTGGCAGCAGTGCCTGGTGATCCTGGTGATCTTCGGTCTGGCGCAGCTCGTTCAACTCTGGCTCAGTGCCTTGACCGGCAATCGCCAGCCCACCCTGGCACTGGTGTTGCCGGCGCTGGTCAGCGCATTGCTGTGGCCCTGGGTCAGTTTCGGCCTGCGTGGGTTACGTCGTCGCTATAAAATCAATTGATGGATTGCGAGGCTCTGCCTGGTTATCGAACCCTACAGGGAGAGTCTGCAGTGAATATGCTTTATCTGGCCTCGGGCTCCCCGCGGCGACGTGAGTTGTTGACCCAGATCGGTGTGCCTTTCACCGTGGTCAGCGCCGCCATCGATGAAACGCCTCTCACACACGAAACCCCTGTGGCTTATGTCGAGCGCCTCGCGCGAAGCAAGGCCGCGGCGGGTTTGGCTGCGCTCGAGCAAACCATAGGCATCTGCGTATTGGGCGCCGACACGGCGGTTATCGTCGATGGCAAGATCCTTGGCAAGCCGGTGGATCAGGCCGATGCCTTGGCCATGTTGATGGCCCTGGCAGGGCGTGAGCATGAAGTCCTCACGGCCGTTGCCCTGACCGACGGCCAGCGCTGTGAAACCCGGTGTGTCAGCAGCCGAGTCATTTTTCGCGACATTTCTGTCCAAGAAGCGACGGCCTACTGGCACAGCGGCGAACCCCGGGACAAGGCTGGCGGCTATGCTATCCAGGGGCTTGGCTCGGTGTTCGTGAGCGGGCTCAATGGCAGCTATTCCGCCGTGGTCGGCCTGCCGGTGTGCGAAACCGCGCAACTGCTGGGCCAATTCGGCATACCCTGTTGGCAAAACCTTAACGCGTGCTGAGCGCTTCTACTTTCGCGCCAAGCCATTAGCGGTCGGTCACTATTGTGAAAACGCCTGAACGAGACCCAGCCATGAGTGAAGAGATTCTGATCAATATCACGCCGATGGAATCGCGCGTGGCGGTGGTAGAGAACGGTGTTCTGCAAGAAGTGCATGTGGAACGTACCCAGAAGCGCGGGATCGTCGGCAATATCTATAAAGGCAAGGTGGTACGCGTATTACCGGGCATGCAGGCGGCCTTCGTCGACATCGGCCTGGACCGCGCCGCGTTTATCCATGCCTCGGAAATCTCCCTGCGCGAAGGCCCGGCGGTGGAAAGCATCAGCGCCCTGGTGCACGAAGGGCAGAGCCTGGTGGTGCAGGTCACCAAGGACCCCATCGGCTCCAAGGGCGCCCGGCTCACCACTCAACTGTCGATTCCTTCGCGGTATCTGGTGTATATGCCGCGTACCGCCCATGTGGGGATTTCCCTCAAGATCGAAGATGAGGCCGAGCGCGAGCGCCTGAAGAAGGTGGTCAGCGACTGCGTGGCCGCCGAAGGCATCAAGGAAGCCGGTGGTTTTATCCTGCGCACCGCCGCCGAAGGCGCAGGCGCCGATGAAATCCTGATGGATATCCGCTACCTGCGGCGGCTGTGGGACCAGATCGCGGCGCAGATCCAGACCATCGGCGCGCCCAGCGTGATCTATGAAGACCTCGGCCTGGCGTTGCGTACCTTGCGCGATCTGGTCAGCCCGAAGATCGAGAAAATTCGCATCGACTCGCGGGAAACCTTCCAGCGCACCACACAATTTGTCGCCGAGCTGATGCCGGAAATTGCCGACCGCCTGGAGCACTATCCGGGCGAGCGGCCGATCTTCGACCTGTATGGCGTCGAAGACGAAATCCAGAAAGCCCTGGAGCGCAAGGTCCCGCTCAAATCCGGCGGTTATCTGGTGGTGGACCCGGCGGAAGCCATGACCACCATTGACGTCAACACCGGCGCGTTCGTGGGCCACCGCAACCTCGAAGAAACCATCTTCAAGACCAACCTCGAAGCGGCCACCGCGATTGCGCGCCAACTGCGCCTGCGCAACCTGGGCGGCATCATCATCATCGACTTCATCGACATGGAAGATGGCGAGCATCAGCGCCAGGTCCTGCGCACCCTCGAAAAGCAGCTGGAGCGCGACCACGCCAAGACCAACATCATTGGCATCACCGAGCTGGGCCTGGTGCAGATGACCCGCAAGCGCACCCGCGAAAGCCTTGAACAAGTGCTGTGCGAGCCCTGCAGCAGTTGCCAGGGCCGCGGCAAATTGAAGACCCCGGAAACGGTTTGCTACGAGATTTTCCGCGAAATTCTACGGGAAGCACGCGCCTACCAGGCCGAAGGTTATAGAGTGCTCGCCAACCAGAAAGTGGTAGACCGCCTGCTGGATGAAGAGTCGGGTAACGTCGCTGAACTGGAGGGCTTTATCGGGCGCACCATTCGTTTTCAGGTCGAAACCATGTACTCCCAGGAACAATACGACGTGGTGCTGCTCTGATCCCCATTCGCTTTCTCTTTTCGAGACCGACAGGCGCAGACCTGCGGTCCGACCACTGCCTTGAGGGTCGCCTGACATGGAGCGTCTGATACGCTTTTTTGCCGCTTTGACCCGTTGGGGACTGGGCCTGTGTGCGTTGCTGCTGGTAGTGGCGGCGGTGTACGTGAGCCTGGGCCGTGAATTGACCCCGCTGGTGGCCGAATACCGCGCTGAAGTCGAAGCCAAGGCCCAGGTTGCCGTACAGATGCCTGTGCATATTGGCAGCCTCGAAGGCCGCTGGAGCGGATTTGCGCCAATACTGCTGGCCCATGACGTGATGGTCGGTGAGGGCAGCAGTGCGTTGCGGCTGGACCAGGTTGAGGTGGTGCCCGACCTCTGGGCCAGCCTGATGGCCCGTGAAGTGCGCATCGCCCACCTGCAAGTCAGCGGCTTGCAGTTGAGCGTCAAGGAAGACAAGGACGGTCGCTGGGCGCTGCAAGGCTTGCCCATACAGGACGACCAGCCACTGGACCCGGAGCAACTGCTCACCCGCATGCAAATGGTCAAGCGCGTATCGGTGCTCGACAGCCAGGTGACGCTGCAACCGTTCGACCGCGCGCCGGTGACCGTGACGTATGTAGGCCTGAACCTGCACACCGGCACGACCCGGCAACGCGTGGACGCGCGCCTGACATTACCCGACGGCCAACCGCTGGCCTTGAGCCTGCGCAGCCGCATGCGCGCCAGCCAATGGAAAGACGCCGAGGTCGAGGCCTACCTGAGCCTGCCTCAAAGCGACTGGGCCAAGTGGATTCCGTCCCGGCTGACCCAGCAATGGAAGCTCAGCCAGCTCAAGGCCGGCGGTGAGTTCTGGCTCAATTGGGCCAACGGCACCGTACAGAGCGCCGTGGTGCGCCTCGATTCACCGCAAGTCAAGGGCAGCTACGCCGAGCGTAAGCCGGTACACATCGAGAACCTCGCCCTGACCGCTTATGTGCAACGCAGCGACGGCGGCCTCAAGGTGCTGTTTGATTCGCTGGCGATGAATATCGGCGAAACCCGCTGGGAATCACGCCTGCAACTGCAGCAGAACCTGGCGACCGATAAAGATCAGGAAGTGTGGAAACTTCAGGCCGACCGGCTCGACCTGACCCCCATCACGCCCTTGCTCAATGCCCTGGCACCGCTGCCGGAAGGTTTCGCCAAGGCCGTCGAGCACCTCAAAGCCACCGGCCTGTTGCGCAATGTGCTCGTGGACTTCCGCCCACAGGACAGCACCGATCGGAAAGTCAGTTTTGCCGCCAACCTTGAGCGTGTCGGTTTTGACGCGTATTTCGGCGCACCGGCCGCGCGCAATGTGTCCGGCAGCATCAGCGGCGACCTGGGCCATGGCGAGTTGCGCATGGACAGCAAGGACTTTTCCCTGCATCTGTCGCCGATCTTCGCCAAGCCCTGGCAGTACATCCAGGCCAATGCGCGCCTGACCTGGACGCTGGACAAACAGGGCTTCACGCTCATCGCACCGTATATCAAGGTGCTGGGGGAGGAAGGCAAGGTCGCTGCGGACTTCCTGATTCGCCTGCATTTCGACCATAGCCAGGAGGACTACATGGACCTGCGGGTCGGCATGGTCGATGGCGATGGTCGTTTCACCCCCAAGTATCTGCCCGCCGTGTTGAGCCCGGCGCTGGATGAGTGGTTGCGCACGGCGATCCTCAAAGGCGCGGTAGACGAAGGATTCTTCCAGTACCAGGGCTCGCTGAGCCACAACGCGCTGCCGGCTTCACGCAATATCAGCCTGTTCTTCAAGGTGCACGATGCCGAGTTGGCGTTCCAGCCGGGCTGGCCCCATGTGAGCAAGGTCAAGGGTGAGGTATTTGTCGAGGAGAGCGGCGTGCGCATCCTGGCCAGCAAGGGTCAGTTGCTCGATACCCAGGTCAAGGACGTCTACGTCAATATCCCTCACGCGCCGGCCGGCCAAGACAGCCACCTGCTGCTCACCGGCGGATTCTCCGGTGGGTTGGGCGATGGTCTGAAAATCCTCCAGGAAGCCCCGATCGGCACCGCCTCCACCTTTGCGGGCTGGAAGGGCGAGGGCAACCTGCAAGGCAGCCTGGACCTGGATGTGCCGCTGGCCAAGGGCACCGAACCCAAAATCGTGGTCGACTTCAAGACCGACAAGGCGCGCCTGCAATTGGCGGAGCCCACCCTGGACCTGACCCAGCTCAAGGGCGATTTCCGTTTCGACAGCGCCAAAGGCTTGAGCGGCCAGAATATTTCGGCCCAGGCGTTTGACCGCCCGATCACCGCGCAGATTTTTGCCGAAGGCAAGCCCGGCGCCATCAGCACCCGCGTCACCGCCAAGGGGCAGGTCACGGTCAAGCGGCTCACGGACTGGCTGAAAATCAGCCAGCCGCTGCCGGTGTCCGGCGATATCCCGTACCAGTTGCAAGTCATCCTGGACGGCGCGGACAGTCAGCTGATGGTCGACTCCAATCTCAAGGGCGTTGCGGTTGATTTGCCGGCGCCATTCGGCATGCCGGCGAGCCAGGGCCGTGACAGTACGTTCCGCATGACCTTGCAGGGCGCTGAGCGGCGTTACTGGTTTGATTACGGTGAGCTGGCCAATTTCACCTTTGCGGCGCCGTCGGATAATTTCAATGATGGACGCGGCGAATTGTTCCTCGGCAATGGCGATGCGGTATTACCCGGCGCCAAGGGGCTGCGCGTTCGCGGGGTGCTCTCAGAACTGGATATCGACCCGTGGAAAAAACTCGCGAACCGTTACGCGGGTAACGATCCGGGCGGCAGTGCCAAGCAACTGCTCAGTGGCGCCGATTTCAAGGTGGGCAAGCTGACCGGCTTTGGTACTCAATTCGACCAGGTCAAACTGCAGCTGGATCGCAAGCCCGTGGCCTGGGGCCTGCAGTTCGACAGCCAGCAAGCCAAGGGCACGGTGAATCTGCCGGATGCCAAGGGCGCGCCCATTGCCGTCAACCTGCAATACGTGAAGCTGCCCGCCGTGGACCCTACCGTGCAGGCTGACGAGAACGCGCCGGACCCGTTGGCCGATGTCGACCCCAAGGAAATTCCTGCGCTGGATATCACCATCGACCAACTGTTCCAGGGCCCGGACCTGGTGGGCGCGTGGTCGCTGAAAATCCGCCCGACCGCCAGGGGCATGGCCTTCAACAACCTGAACCTGGGCCTCAAGGGCATGCAACTCAACGGGGCCGGTGGTTGGGAAGGCGCGCCGGGGGCCAGCAGCAGTTGGTACAAAGGACGACTGGACGGCAAGAATATCGCTGACGTGCTCAAGGGGTGGGGGTTTGCGCCCACGGTGACCAGCGAGGACTTTCATCTGGACGTGGATGGTCGCTGGCCGGGCTCGCCCGCCTGGGTCGGGCCCAAGCGGTTCTCCGGTAGCCTGGACGCAGCGTTCCGTAGAGGCCAGTTTGTGGAAGTGGAGGGTGGCGCCCAGGCGCTGCGGGTGTTCGGCCTGCTTAACTTCAATTCCATTGGCCGCCGTTTGCGCCTGGACTTCTCCGACTTGCTCGGCAAGGGCTTGAGCTATGACCGGGTCAAGGGTTTGCTGGCGGCCAGTGACGGTGTGTTCGTGACCCGTGAGCCCATCACCATGACCGGGCCGTCCACCAACCTGGAACTCAATGGCACCCTGGACCTGGTGGCGGATCGCGTCGATGCCAAGTTGCTGGTGACCCTGCCGGTCACCAACAACCTGCCCATTGCGGCGTTGATCGTCGGCGCGCCGGCCATCGGCGGTGCGTTGTTCCTGATCGACAAGTTGATCGGCGACCGGGTATCGCGCTTCGCCAGTGTGCAGTACACCGTGCAAGGCCCCTGGAAAGACCCGAAAATCACCTTCGACAAGCCATTTGAAAAGCCAAACTGAGAGGCTGTGGAGTAGCATGGTCGCATGCCCTTTACGGAGTGTCGGCCCATGTCCTTTGCGGTAATTCAAATGGTCAGCCAGAGTGATGTGCCGGCTAACCTGGCCCAGGCACGCCGCCTGCTGGAACGCGCGGCCGCGGATGGCGCCAGGCTCGCGGTACTGCCGGAGAACTTTGCCGCCATGGGCCGCCGTGACATGGCCGATATCGGTCGCGCCGAGACAATGGGTGAAGGTCCGATCCTGCCCTGGTTGAAACAGACCGCCCGCGACCTCACCTTATGGATAGTGGCGGGCACAATACCGTTGCCACCCAGGGATCAACCGGACGCAAAGCCCAACGCCTGCTCGCTGCTGATCGACGACCGCGGTGAAATCGTCGCTCGTTACGACAAGCTGCACTTGTTCGATGTGGACGTGGCGGACGCCCGAGGTCGCTATCGCGAATCCGACGACTATGCTTTCGGAAGCAATGTGGTCGTGGCGGATACGCCCGTGGGGCGCTTGGGGCTGACGGTGTGTTACGACCTGCGCTTCCCTGAGTTGTACAGCGAGTTGCGTGCGGCGGGGGCTGAATTGATCAGTGCGCCGTCGGCGTTTACGGCGGTAACCGGCGCCGCGCATTGGGATGTGCTGATTCGCGCGCGGGCCATCGAAACCCAGTGTTACCTGCTGGCGGCCGCCCAGGGCGGTGTGCACCCGGGGCCACGGGAAACCCATGGGCACGCAGCGATTATCGATCCCTGGGGGCGCGTGCTGGCCCGGCAGGATCAAGGCGAAGCGGTGCTGGTGGCCGAACGCGACAGCAGTGAACAGGCGTCGATACGGGCGCGCATGCCGGTGGTCAACCACCGGCGCTTTTTCTCGCAGGGCGCACAGCGACCTGCTTCAGAACGATGAATTTAAGGCCAAACCTATGAGCGAGTTGTTGTCCTCAGTCAGTGAACATCTCCTGGCACCCGGTGGCGTGACCATCGAAAATCTGCAAACCGTGCTGGGCGATCTGGCCGGGCCAGGGATCGACGCGGCCGACCTGTATTTCCAGGGGCAGATTTCCGAGTCCTGGGCGCTGGAAGACGGCATCGTCAAGGAAGGCAGTTTCAACCTTGATCAGGGTGTAGGGGTTCGCGCGCAATCGGGCGAAAAAACCGGTTTTGCCTACAGCAACGCGATTACCCTGGAGGCCCTGGGCCTGGCGGCGCGTGCGGCGCGTTCGATTTCCCGCGCGGGCCAGAACGGCACGGTGCAGGCGTTCAGTACCCAGGACGTGGCGCAGTTGTACGCGCCGGATAATCCGCTGGAAGTGATCAGCCGCGCGGAAAAGGTCGAGCTGCTCAAGCGTGTTGACGCGGCTACTCGTGCCCTCGACCCGCGTATCCAGCAGGTCACCGTGAGCATGGCCGGTGTGTGGGAGCGCATCCTTGTCGCGTCCACCGACGGCGGGCTGGCGGCGGATGTACGGCCACTGGTGCGTTTCAACGTCAGTGTGATCGTCGAGCAGAACGGTCGCCGCGAACGCGGTGGCCATGGCGGCGGCGGGCGTACCGACTACCGTTATTTCCTCGCTGAAGACCGCGCCATGGGTTACGCCCGTGAAGCGCTGCGCCAGGCACTGGTCAACCTGGAAGCGATTCCTGCGCCGGCCGGTACCTTGCCGGTGGTGCTGGGCTCGGGCTGGTCCGGTGTGTTGCTGCACGAAGCCGTAGGGCATGGGCTGGAAGGCGACTTCAACCGCAAGGGCAGTTCGGCCTACAGCGGGCGCATGGGCGAGATGGTCGCATCCAAGTTGTGCACCATTGTCGATGACGGCACCCTGGCCGGTCGCCGGGGTTCGTTAAGTGTGGATGACGAGGGCACGCCGACGGAGTGCACCACCCTGATCGAAAACGGCGTGCTCAAGGGCTACATGCAGGACAAGCTCAACGCCCGGCTGATGGGCGTGGCGCGCACCGGCAACGGTCGCCGCGAATCCTATGCCCACCTGCCGATGCCACGCATGACCAACACCTACATGCTCGGGGGTGAAAGCGATCCGGCAGAAATCATTGCCTCGGTGAAGCGCGGCATCTACTGCGCCAACCTCGGTGGCGGGCAGGTGGATATCACCAGCGGCAAGTTCGTGTTCTCCACCAGCGAGGCGTACTTGATCGAAGACGGCAAGATTACTGCACCGGTCAAGGGCGCTACATTGATCGGTAATGGGCCGGAGGCCATGAGCAAGGTGTCGATGGTCGGTAACGACCTGTCGCTGGACAGCGGCGTGGGCACGTGCGGGAAGGATGGGCAGTCGGTGCCGGTGGGCGTGGGCCAGCCAACCTTGAAAATCGATGCGATCACCGTGGGTGGCACGGGGTCGTAAGCCGTGGAGCTTCGGGTGGCGAAGGTCGCCACCCGGGGAAGAGGATCAGCGCAGACCGCGTTGAGTCTCGTCCAGCTCACGGATGTATTTGAAGATTTTACGGCTGGTGGCAGGCGCCTTGTTATGCGCCTGTTCGTGTTGGGCCTGACGGATCAGGGAGCGCAATTGCTGGCGGTCCGCTTCCGGATAGTCCAATACGAATTTTTCCAGCACGGCGTCATCGCCCGAGATCAGGCGGTCACGCCAGCGCTCCAGGTTATGGAAGCGTTCGTTGTACTGGCGAGTGGAGGCATCGGTTTGATCGAGCAAGGCCAGAATGGCGTCAGTGTCCTGATCGCGCATCAGCTTGCCGATAAACATGATGTGCCGTTTGCGCGCGATATTCGCGGTGTGCTTAGGCGCATCGGCCAAGGCCCGACGCATTTCGTCGGTCAGTGGCAGTTTGGCAATCAAGTCTTTCTTGAGCGTTGTAAGGCGCTCGCCAAGGTCAACCAGAGCATGCAGCTCGCGTTTGACCTGGGTTTTGCTTTTCTCCCCATCGAGGGAGTCGTCGTAAGAATCAACCATGGTGGCAGTCCGCAAAGAAACGCCGCCATGATAACCAGTCGGGGGCCGCTTGTCCGGCCCGGTCGCTCGACGGCCTTAACCGAGAGCAGAATTTGAGTGGAGAACACCATGAGTGCAGCCCAAAGCGTCGGTCCGCAAGCGTTACCGGCACTGCAGGAACAAGTCGAGCAGATCCTTGCCGAGGCCAAGCGCCAGGGGGCCAGCGCCTGTGAAGTAGCGGTGTCGCTGGAGCAGGGGCTGTCGACGTCGGTACGTCAGCGGGAAGTGGAAACCGTCGAATTCAACCGCGACCAGGGGTTCGGCATTACCTTGTACGTGGGCCAGCGCAAGGGCTCGGCCAGCACGTCGGCCAGCGGCCCGGAGGCGATTCGCGAGACCGTCGCCGCTGCTTTGGCAATCGCCAAGCACACCTCTGAGGATGAAAGCTCGGGCTTGGCCGACAAAGCGTTGATGGCCAAGGACTTGCAGGATTTCGATCTGTTCCACGCCTGGGACATCACGCCCGAGCAAGCCATCGAGCAGGCGCTGACCTGCGAAGCGGCAGCGTTCGACGCCGATGCTCGCATCAAGAACGCCGACGGCACCACGCTGAGCACCCATCAGGGTTGCCGTGTGTACGGCAACAGCCATGGTTTTATCGGGGGCTATGCGTCCACCCGTCACAGCCTGAGCTGCGTGATGATCGCTGAAGTCAATGGCCAGATGCAGCGGGATTACTGGTACGACGTGAATCGTCAGGGTGAGTTGCTGGCAGACCCGGTAAGCATTGGCCAGCGCGCTGCGCAGCGTGCTGCCAGTCGCCTGGGCGCCCGCCCGGTACCCACGTGCGAGGTGCCGGTGCTGTTTTCCGCCGAATTGGCCGGTGGCCTGTTCGGCAGTTTCCTCGGGGCGATTTCCGGCGGCAACCTCTATCGCAAGTCTTCGTTCCTGGAAGGCGCGATCGGCCAGCAGCTGTTCCCTGAATGGCTGACCATCGATGAGCGTCCGCACCTCATGCGCGCCATGGGCAGCGCCTCGTTCGACGGCGATGGCCTGGCCACTTACGCCAAGCCGTTCGTCGAGAAAGGCGAGTTGGTGTCTTATGTATTGGGCACCTACGCGGGCCGCAAGCTTGGCCTGCCCAGCACCGCCAACTCCGGCGGCGTCCATAACCTGTTCGTGACCCATGGCGATGAAGACCAGGCGGCCCTGTTGCGTCGCATGGGCCGCGGCCTGCTGGTGACCGAATTGATGGGCCACGGCCTGAACATGGTGACGGGTGACTATTCCCGTGGCGCGGCGGGATTCTGGGTGGAAAACGGCGAGATTCAGTTCGCCGTCCAGGAAGTGACCATCGCCGGCAACATGCGCGATATGTTCAAGCAGATCGTTGCCGTGGGTAACGATCTGGAGCTGCGCAGCAATATCCGCACCGGCTCCGTGTTGATTGAACGGATGACTGTCGCCGGCAGCTGACCTGCGACGCTTCACCAAAAAGGCGCGCCATCTCGATGATGGCGCGCCTTTTTTTGTGGCTCTGTGAGGCAGGATCGACCCACTGTTCTTGTTTTGATTCTCAATATCATTTAATAATGAATATCATTACTGGATGAGTGTGGATCATGAGTTCTGTCTTGCGTGAGGACCCGTACCTGGAAAGTTGGCGCTGGATGAGTCGGCAGATCCGCTGCGGGCTCGACCCCAATGAACCTCGCCTGATCGAACATTACCTCAATGAGGGGCGGTACCTGGCGTGTTGCACCGCAACGCACCCGTGGACAATCGCCGAAACCTCATTTCGCCTGCTCATCGACACCGCCAACGATGTCGCGCTGCCGTGGCATTGGCGCGCCCTGTGTCTGGACCAGGCCTGGCGCCCGCTGCGTGACCTGGAAAAACTCTCCCACTGCGCCTGCCGGCTCAAGCGCTGGCAGGCGTTTGCCTGGCAGTTGGCGACCTGCCAATTGCTGCCATCCCTCTCTTTCTCCGACCTGGTGCAAGGATCAAATGATGAGTAACACCCGTATCGAACGCGACAGCATGGGCGAACTGCAAGTCCCCGCCGAAGCCCTGTACGGCGCGCAAACCCAGCGCGCGGTGAACAACTTTCCGATCAGCCATCAGCGCATGCCGGCGCAATTCGTTCGCGCGCTGATCCTGGCCAAAGCCGCCGCAGCCAGGGCCAACGTCGACCTCAAGCAAATCAGCGAAGGGCAGGGCAAGGCCATTGTCGATGCCGCCCAGGGTCTGTTGGAAGGCGACTACATGCAGCACTTCCCGGTGGATATTTTCCAGACCGGCTCCGGTACCAGTTCCAACATGAACGCCAACGAAGTGATTGCAACCCTGGCCAGTCGCTTGCTGGGCGAGGTGGTAAACCCCAACGACCACGTCAACTGCGGGCAAAGCAGTAACGACATCATTCCTACCACCATTCATGTCAGCGCCGCGCTGGTGCTGCACGAGCAGACGCTGCCGGCCTTGCTGCACCTGGTGCAGGTGATCGAGCAAAAAGCCGAAGCGGTTCACCCGTTCATCAAGACCGGGCGCACCCACTTGATGGATGCCATGCCTGTGCGCATGAGCCAGGTGCTCAATGGTTGGGCGCAGCAACTCAAGGCCAATATCGGCCACTTGCAGGACCTGTTGCCGGCACTGCAGGCGCTGGCCCAGGGTGGCACGGCCGTAGGCACCGGCATCAACGCCCACCCTGAGTTTGCCGCACGCTTCAGCGGGCACCTGAGCCACCTGACCCAGGTGAAGTTCACGCCGGGCAAGAACCTGTTTGCGTTGATTGGCTCCCAGGACACCGCCGTCGCCGTCTCCGGCCAGTTGAAAGCCACTGCGGTGTCGCTGATGAAGATCGCCAATGACCTGCGCTGGATGAACTCCGGTCCACTGGCAGGCCTGGGCGAAATCGAACTGGAGGCGCTGCAGCCGGGTTCTTCGATTATGCCGGGCAAGGTCAATCCGGTAATCCCCGAGGCCACGGCCATGGTGGCCGCGCAAGTCATCGGCAACGATACGGTGATTACCGTGGCCGGCCAATCGGGCAACTTCGAACTGAACGTGATGCTGCCGATCATCGCCCAGAACCTGCTCAGCAGCCTGGAGCTGCTGGCCAACGCCAGCCGTTTGCTGGCAGACAAGGCCATCGCAAGCTTCAAGGTCAACGAAGCGAAGCTCAAGGAAGCATTGTCGCGCAACCCGATTCTGGTCACCGCCCTCAACCCGATCATTGGTTACCAAAAGGCCGCCGAAATCGCCAAGCAGGCTTATCAGCAGGGCCGTCCGGTGATCGATGTCGCCCTCGAACACACCGACTTGCCGCGCAGCCAACTGGAAGTCCTGCTGGACCCGGAAAAGCTCACGGCAGGCGGCGTGTGATCATCGACCCCGCTTTGGAGGTTCACCATGGAGCACTGGAAACGCACGATCGAACGGGCCAATCGCTGCTTTATGGCAGGCGAGCTGGTTGACGCCCGTGAGGCCTACCTGCAAGCCCTGGCCCTGGCCCAAGTGTTGTTCGAACGCTGGGCGGATGCCGACGAAGCGGTGGCGGCTTGCGTTATCTCCCACCACAACCTGGCAGACCTGCACCTGCGTCTCAACCAGCCTGAGGAAAGCGCGGAATACCTCTGCGCCATTCACCAACGGCTGCTGCAGACCATGCAGGACCCACGGCTCAGTCCGCAGTTGCGTGAGGCAGCGCTGCGCCAGAGCAGCAAAACCTATGTCGAACTGTTGAATTTCATCAGCGATCACGGCGAATACCCGCGCACCCATCGTTTGCTGGGCGGTGCTGCGACGCAACCGACCCCCTCTCAATATGGAGCACATTGATATGACCTACACCCTGCCGGCCCTGCCTTATGCCTTTGACGCCCTCGAACCCCATATCGATGCGCAAACCATGGAAATTCACTACACCAAGCACCACCAGACGTACATCAATAATCTCAATGCTGCGGTCGAGGGCACTGAGTTTGCGGGCTGGCCGGTGGAGAAGCTGGTGTCCAGCGTTGAAAAACTCCCGGAGAAACTGCGCACTGCCGTGGTCAACCAGGGAGGCGGCCATGCCAACCACTCGCTGTTCTGGGCGGTCATGTCGCCGACGGGTGGCGGAAAACCCGAGGGTGTTCTGGGCCGGGCCATCGACGAGCAGTTGGGGGGCTTCGACAGCTTCAAAGAGGCTTTTACCAAGGCGGCGTTGACCCGCTTCGGCAGCGGCTGGGCTTGGTTGAGTGTGACCCCGCAAAAGACCCTGGTGGTGGAAAGCAGCGGTAACCAGGATAGCCCGTTGATGAGCGGCAATACGCCGATCCTCGGCCTGGACGTCTGGGAACACGCCTACTACCTGCTGTATCAAAACCGACGACCGGAGTACATCAATGCATTCTATAGCGTCATCAACTGGCCCGAGGTTGCCGCACGCTATCAGGCTGCATTGGCCTGATATTCACTCCATCACAAGATCTAAGGCCGACCATGGGCACTGAAACACTGGCGATCAGCAGCGTGCGATTATTTCGCTACGCGTTTGGCTCCCTGCTTCTATTAGTCGGTACGGCATTGCTGGTGGCTCATGGCCTGGCTTGGCTCGACCTGGAGCCGCGCATCTTGCGAGCGCTTCAGGGCGGGGGCATCTGTGCGCTCGGTACTGCGCTGGGCGCGGTTCCGGTGCTGGTGATTCGCCGTATGCCGGCGGCGTTGAGCGACACTCTGCTGGGTTTTGGTGCGGGGGTCATGCTGGCGGCGACCGCCTTTTCGCTGGTGGTGCCGGGTATTGCCGCCGCAGAAAACCTGGGGCTCACGCCCTGGGGGGCGGGAGGCTTGATCAGCTTCGGCATCATGCTGGGTGCGTTCGGGCTGTATCTTGTCGACCGCAAGGTCTCGGGCGCCAGCCCGGAAATGCTGGTGGGCACGCCGGATAAGCCGGTGATCCCGCCGCGTATCTGGCTCTTTGTGTTCGCCATCATTGCCCACAACATCCCGGAAGGCATGGCCGTGGGTGTTTCTGCCGGCGGCGGCATGGCGGATGCCGACAGCCTCGCCATGGGCATTGCCCTGCAGGACGTACCGGAAGGCCTGGTGATTGCGCTGGTATTGGCAGGGGCGGGGATGTCGCGGATCAAGGCGTTTCTGATTGGCGCCGCGTCGGGATTGGTCGAGCCCGTCTTTGCCGTGTTATGCGCGTGGTTGGTGAGCCTTGCCGAAGTGCTGCTGCCCTTGGGCCTGGCACTCGCTGCAGGGGCGATGCTGCTGGTGGTGACCCATGAGGTCATCCCTGAGTCACGCCGCAACGGTCACGACAAGCTCGCCAGTCTGGGATTGTGCATCGGGTTTTGCTTGATGATGGTGATGGATACGGCGTTGGGATAGCAGGAGCGAGCCAGTTCGCTCCCGCAAGAGGAAGGCGTTATTCGCCCTCGTCGAAGTAGTTGTTGATCAGCTCGACTAACGCGTCCATCGCTTCCTGCTCTTGTTCACCCTCGGTTTCCAGATGGATTTTAGTGCCCTTGCCTGCGGCGAGCATCATCATTGCCATGATGCTCTTGCCGTCGACCATCGATTCAGGGTCACGCCCGGCGCGGATCTGGCAGGGGAACCGCCCGGCGACACCGACAAACTTGGCTGATGCGCGGGCGTGCAAGCCCAGCTTGTTGATGATTTCAATTTCCCGAGCCGGCATCGCAGTGGTGTTCCTTTCAGCTAAGGTCGCGGTGGCGAACCTGGACGTTCTTGAGGGTTTGTTGCAGCACCTGGCCCAGTCGCTCCGTCAGGTAGACGGAACGGTGGTGGCCGCCGGTGCAGCCGATGGCAATGGTGACATAGGCGCGGTTGCTGGCAGCAAAGCGCGGCAACCATTTGAGCAGGTAGGTGGAGATGTCCTGGAACATATCTTCCACATCCGGTTGTGCCGCCAGGTAGTCGATCACGGGTTGGTCAAGCCCGGACTGATCGCGCAACTCCGGTTTCCAATAGGGATTGGGCAGGCAGCGCACATCGAACACCAAGTCGGCATCCACCGGCATGCCACGCTTGAAGCCAAACGACTCGACCAGAAACGCCGTGCCAGGCTCCGGCTGGTTCAGCAATCGCAACTTGATCGCATCGCGCAGTTGGTAAAGGTTCAGGTTGGTGGTGTTGATCTTGAGGTCGGCCAGATCGATGATCGGCCCCAGCAGTTTGGTTTCGTCCTCGATGGCTTCGGCCAGGGAACGGTTGGCGCTGCTGAGCGGGTGACGTCGACGGGTTTCGGAGAACCGCTTGAGCAGGGTTTCCTCGTCGGCGTCCAGGTACAGCACGTCGCAATGAATATGCTTGGCGCGCACCTCCTCAAGCAGTTCGGGGAACCGTGAGAGGTGGCTGGGCAGGTTGCGGGCGTCGATCGACACAGCGACCAGCGGTTGCGCCAGTTCGGTGTGGATCAGGGCGCGCTCCGCCAATTCCGGCAGCAAGCCGGCGGGCAGGTTGTCGATGCAATAGAAGCCGCTGTCTTCAAGAACGTTAAGCGCAGTGCTCTTACCCGAGCCGGAACGGCCGCTGACGATGATCAAGCGCATGATTACTGCCCGTTTTGCTCATCCAGGACGACCTGATACAGCGCCTCGTTACTGCCGGCGCTGCGCAATTTATCGCGCACTTCCTTGCGGTCGAGCATGCTGGCGATCTGCCGGAGCAGTTCCAGGTGGGCATCGGTGGCGGCTTCCGGGACCAGCAAGACGAACAGCAGGTCAACCGGGGCACCGTCGATGGCGTCGAAATCGATAGGGTGATCCAGGTGCAGCAGAGCGCTGACCGGTGTTTCGCAGCCTTTTAGGCGGCAGTGGGGGATGGCGATGCCGTTACCAAAACCGGTGGAGCCGAGTTTTTCACGTGCAATCAATGCCTCATATACAGCTTGCGTATCCAGCTCGGGCACTTCACGCCCAATCAGATTAGCAATTTGTTCAAGGGCGCGCTTTTTACTGCCGCCCGGCACGTTCACGAGGGAACGGCCGGGGGTCAGGATGGTTTCAAGTCGGATCATGGGGGGAGGGTTAACGACCTGTACCTTGCATCAGGTGCAGATTCTTTTCCTTATGCTTTATGAGTTGGCGGTCGAGCTTGTCGTAGAGCGAGTCAATCGCCGCGTACATATCTTCATGTTCCGCATTGGCGACGAGTTTGGCATTCGGTACGTGCAGGGTGGCCTCGATTTTCTGTTTGAGCTTGTCGACCTCCATGATGACCTGCACGTTGGTGATCTTGTCAAAGTGCCCCGCAAGCTTGTTCAGCTTGCTCTCGGTGTATTCACGCAGGGGCTTGGTGACTTCCAGTTGGTGTCCACTGATGTTGACTTGCATACAGCTTCTCCTTCGTTGCCAGTGCATAAAGCGGCAGGCGAAAAGCGCCTGCCACTGGAACGCTATGCCCCGCCCGTCACATCAAACGCTTACGCTCGCTGGAAGGCGCGATCCCGAGGGACTCGCGGTACTTGGCGACGGTTCGACGGGCGACCTGAATGCCTTGTGCCTCCAGTAAACCAGCGATCTTGCTGTCACTCAACGGCTTTTTCTGATTTTCCGCGGCAACCAGTTTTTTGATGATCGCGCGGATCGCCGTGGACGAGCATTCGCCGCCTTCGGAGGTGCTTACGTGGCTGGAGAAAAAGTATTTCAGCTCATATATGCCCCGTGGGGTATGCATGAATTTTTGCGTGGTCACCCGTGAAATCGTCGATTCATGCATGCCGACCGCCTCGGCGATGTCATGCAGCACCAGCGGTTTCATGGCTTCGTCACCATATTCCAGGAAGCCGCGCTGGTGCTCGACGATCTGGGTGGCGACTTTCATCAGGGTTTCGTTGCGGCTTTGCAGGCTCTTGATGAACCAGCGCGCTTCCTGCAACTGGTTGCGCATGAAGGTGTTGTCGGCGCTGGTATCGGCGCGGCGCACGAAACCGGCGTATTGCGGGTTGACCCGCAGGCGTGGCACCGACTCCTGGTTCAATTCCACCAGCCAGCGCTCGTTGTCCTTGCGCACGATCACGTCAGGTACGACGTACTCGGCTTCGCTGGACTCGATCTGCGAGCCCGGGCGCGGGTTGAGGCTCTGCACCAGCTCGATGACCTGGCGCAACTCGTCTTCCTTGAGTTTCATGCGACGCATCAGCTGGCTGTAGTCGCGGCTGCCCAGCAGGTCGATGTAGTCGCTGACCAGGCGCTTGGCTTCAGCCAGCCAGGGGGTCTTGGCCGGCAGTTGGCGCAGTTGCAGCAACAGGCACTCGCTGAGCGTACGGGCGCCAATCCCGGCGGGCTCGAATTGCTGGATGCGGTGCAGGACGGCTTCGATCTCGTCCAGCTCGATATCCAGCTCCGGGTCGAACGCCTCAAGAATTTCTTCCAGCGTCTCGTCCAGATAGCCCTGGTTGTTGATGCAATCGATCAGGGTGACGGCGATCAGGCGATCGGTGTCGGACATCGGCGCCAGGTTCAGTTGCCACAACAGGTGACTCTGCAGGCTTTCGCCCACGGACGTACGGGTGGTGAAGTCCCATTCGTCATCATCATTGCTGGGCAGGCTGCTGGCGCTGGTCTGGTACACGTCTTCCCAGGCGGTATCCACGGGAAGCTCGTTGGGAATGCGTTCGTTCCATTCGCCGTCCTCGAGGTTATCCACCGTAGGGGCGGTTTCCTGATAGGACGGTTCCTGCACGTCGGGATTGGGCTTTTGCTCGATGTTGTCGGCCAAAGGGTCTGTGTTGTCGAAGTCGTCGCCTTCTTCCTGGCGTTCGAGCATCGGATTGGACTCCAGGGCCTCCTGGATTTCCTGTTGCAGGTCCAGGGTCGACAATTGGAGCAGGCGGATGGCCTGTTGCAGCTGCGGTGTCATCGTCAGCTGCTGGCCCATTCTCAGGACTAGCGATGGTTTCATGGCAGGGGCTTAACACCTTATTCGCCGGCGCAATGCGCCATCCACGACAGGGCGCGTGAGCGCCAAACATAAGCAAATTATATGCCTGAAATCAGGGCCTTTGCCTAGAGCGCGGTAACAATAAAAAAACCGAGGTTTTCATTGACTCGCTCGCACTCTTGCCAATGGCCCGATATCACCGTGTCTACAGGCGGAACTCGTGACCGAGGTAAACTTCTTTCACCAGCTCGTTGGCCAGGATCGTCGCGGAATCACCTTCGGCGATCAGTTGCCCATCGTTGACGATGTAAGCGGTTTCGCAGATATCCAGGGTTTCACGCACGTTGTGGTCGGTGATCAACACACCAATGCCCTTTGCCTTGAGGTGATGGATGATCTGCTTGATATCGCCCACCGAGATCGGGTCGACACCGGCAAACGGTTCGTCCAGCAGGATGAATTTCGGCGCGGTTGCCAGGGCGCGGGCGATCTCCACACGACGACGCTCACCCCCGGACAGGCTCATGCCGAGGTTGTCGCGAATATGGTTGATGTGGAATTCCTGCAGCAGGCTTTCCAGCTCCTGGCGGCGGCCATCGCGGTCGAGTTCCTTGCGGGTCTCGAGGATCGCCATGATGTTGTCGGCCACCGACAGTTTGCGGAAGATCGACGCCTCCTGGGGAAGATAGCCGATACCTGCGCGGGCACGGCCGTGCATTGGCTGGTGGCTGACGTCCAGGTCGTCGATCAATACGCGTCCCTGGTCCGCCTGGACCAGCCCGACGATCATATAGAAGCAGGTAGTCTTGCCGGCGCCGTTGGGGCCGAGCAAGCCGACGATCTGGCCGCTGTCGATCGACAGGCTCACATCGCGTACCACCTGACGGCTTTTATAGGCCTTGGCCAGATGCTGGGCTTTCAGGGTTGCCATTACTCGGCCTTCTTCTTCGGCTGGATGACCATGTCGATCCGTGGGCGAGGTGTGCTGAGCTTGTTGCCATTGGCGCGACCGGCCTGGGCGACCTGGGTCTTGGTGTTGTAGACGATTTTCTCGCCTTCGGTCGAGTTGCCGTCGGCACTGAGTACCTTGGCCTGGTCAATCAATACGATGCGATTTTGCTGGGCATGGTATTGAATGGTCTTGCCGTAGCCCTTCATCGGGCCTGGGTCTTCTGCCTTTTGCTGCTGCTCGAAGTAAGCCAGGTTGCCCACCGAGGTCACGACATCGATATCGCCGGCCTGGGTACGCGTCAGGGTCACCGTGTTACCGGTGATCTTCATCGAGCCCTGGGTGATGATGACGCCACCGGTGTAGGTCGCGACGCCTTGTTTGTCATCCAGCTGCGCATCGTCAGCCGAGATGTGGATCGGTTGCTGGCTATCGTTCGGCAGAGCCCAGGCGCTCACGCTTCCCAGTGCTGCGCCCAGACCGAGCAAAATAGGGAGGGTTTTAACGAGCCTCATACTGTCCTCTTACGTTCGATAGCAGGTGTATCCTGCTTTCTTTCAAATACGCTTTCATTCCCTTGCCAGTCGATACACCGCCAGCGCCGTCGATTCTAACGTCTTGCTCGGTCTGCGCATATTGCTGTTGTGGGAATACCGTCATGCGACTGCTGGTAATGATGGTGTCACGCTTCTGCGCGTCTGTACGTGCGACGCGTACCGAGTCGATCAGTTCGATCTGGGTGCCGTCCGGATTGACCTCGCCACGCAGGCTGGTGACATGCCACGGCAGTTCGGTGCCACGGTAGAGGTTCAGGTCCGGATTGGTCAGCAGGCTGACTTCCGAGGCCTTCAAGCGCTCGACCTTGTCGGAGGCCAGCACGTACTGCACCTTGCCATCGGGCAGGAACTGCACGGTGTGGGTGTTGGTGGCGAAGTTATCGATGATGCTTTCATCAACCTGCACGACAGGTTTGTCGAGAAAGCGCTCCGGGCTGATATTCCAGTAGCCCACCGCGAGGAACAGCGCGGCGATGACCCCGAATAACAGAAAGTTGCGAATCTTTTTGCTCAGCATATAAGGCTCTATAAGTAGGCGGCGTGGGCCGCTTCAAGACTGCCCTGGGCACGCAGGATCAATTCGCAGAACTCGCGGGCGGCACCCTCGCCGCCACGGGCGGTGGTAATGCCATGGGCGTGTTCACGCACAAACGCTGCGGCATTGGCGACGGCCATGCCCAGGCCTACCCGGCGGATCACCGGCAGGTCAGGCAGGTCGTCACCCAGATAGGCGACCTGTTCATAGCTTAGGTTGAGTTGGCCAAGAAGCTCGTCCAGCACCACCAGTTTATCCTCGCGGCCCTGATACAGGTGAGCAATCCCCAGGTTTTGTGCGCGGCGTTCCACAACGGGGGTCTTTCGACCACTGATAATCGCGGTTTGCACGCCGGCGGCCATCAACATCTTGATGCCCTGGCCGTCGAGTGTATTGAAAGTCTTGAATTCGCTGCCGTCTTCGAGGAAGTACAGGCGGCCATCGGTCAGCACGCCATCGACGTCGAATATCGCCAACTTGATGTGTTTACCGCGTTGCAACAGGTCGCTGGTCATTTACATCACTCCTGCACGCAACAAGTCGTGCATGTTCAGGGCGCCGATCGGGCGGTCATTGTCATCGACCACCACCAGCGCGCCGATCTTGTGGTCTTCCATGATCTTCAGGGCTTCGGCCGCCAGCATCTCGGGGCGGGCGGTCTTGCCGTGGGGCGTCATCACGGCATCGATGGTCGCGGTGTGGATGTCGATGGTGCGGTCCAGGGTACGACGCAAATCGCCGTCGGTGAACACGCCGGCCAGTCGCCCGTCGGCTTCCAGGATCACGGTCATGCCCAGGCCCTTGCGGGTCATTTCCATCAGCGCATCCTTGAGCAGGGTGCCGCGTTGTACGTGGGGCAATTCATCGCCCGCATGCATGACGTTTTCCACTTTCAGCAGCAAGCGACGGCCCAGGGCGCCGCCGGGGTGGGAAAAAGCAAAATCTTCAGCCGTGAATCCGCGGGCTTCCAGCAAGGCCACCGCCAGGGCGTCGCCCATGACCAGTGCGGCGGTCGTGGAGGAGGTGGGCGCCAGGTTCAGTGGGCAGGCTTCATGGGCGACATGAACGTTCAGGTTCACTTCGGCGGCCTTGGCCAGCGTCGAGTCCGGGTTGCCGGTGACGCTGATCAGCTTGATGCCCAGGCGCTTGATCAGCGGCAGCAGGGTCACGATTTCGTTGGTGGTGCCCGAGTTGGACAGTGCCAGAATCACGTCATCCCGGGTGATCATGCCCATGTCGCCGTGGCTGGCCTCGGCCGGGTGCACGAAGAACGCCGTGGTGCCGGTGCTTGCCAGCGTCGCGGCGATCTTGTTGCCGATGTGGCCGGATTTGCCCATGCCAACCACGACAACGCGGCCTTTGCTGGCCAGAATCATCTCGCAGGCGCGTACGAAATCTGCGTCGATATGGGCCAGCAAACCTTCTACGGCTTCCAGCTCGAGGCGGATGGTGCGTTGTGCGGATTGAATAAGGTCGCTGGATTGGCTCATGTCTGAAATCGTATAGCCTGACGAAAAGTCGGCGATTATAGCGGTAATGATCAATTCCCTCACGCAAGTTCGTCAGGCTTTATTCCGAAGGCCTCCCGGATTCGTCTCAATATCACAACCCGCTACGTTTTTTTCGCTGTCCTGAATCTGAACAAGCACTGTTCCGGCCTTGGGGGCGCTGTACCAGCAGTGATATAGTTCGCGGCCAGTTCGGTCCTTCCAACCCATGGCGCAAACATTTGCGCATCCGCGGTAAACGAAAGTCGCATACATGGTGTCTGAGTGAAAGGCTGCATCCCAAGGAGATTAGATGAGTGCCGATAACGCCTACGCGGTCGAGCTGAAGGGCCTTTCCTTCAAGCGCGGTACGCGCAGCATCTTCAATAACGTCGATATTCGCATTCCTCGCGGAAAAGTCACGGGCATCATGGGGCCTTCCGGTTGCGGCAAGACCACCTTGCTGCGCCTGATGGGCATGCAATTGCGCCCCAGTGCCGGCGAAGTGTGGGTCAACGGCCAGAACCTGCCGACCCTGTCGCGCAGCGATCTGTTCGATGCGCGCAAGCACATGGGGGTCCTGTTCCAGAGCGGCGCGCTGTTTACCGATCTCGATGTGTTCGAAAACGTTGCGTTCCCGCTGCGGGTGCACACCCAGCTGTCCGATGAGATGATTCGTGACATTGTGCTGCTCAAACTGCAGGCGGTAGGGCTTCGCGGGGCCATCGACCTGATGCCTGACGAATTGTCCGGCGGCATGAAGCGTCGCGTCGCCCTGGCGCGAGCCATCGCGCTGGACCCGCAGATCCTCATGTATGACGAGCCTTTCGTGGGCCAGGACCCGATCGCCATGGGCGTGCTGGTGCGCCTGATCCGCCTGCTCAACGACGCATTGGGGATCACCAGCATCGTGGTGTCCCACGACCTGGCCGAAACCGCGAGCATCGCCGACTACCTCTATGTCGTGGGGGATGGCCAGGTGCTGGGGCAGGGCACGCCGGAAGAGCTGATGAACGCCGATAACCCGCGCATTCGTCAATTCATGACCGGCGATCCCGATGGCCCGGTGCCTTTTCACTTTCCGGCAGCGGACTACCGCGCAGATCTCCTGGGGAAGCGCTGATGCGCAAAACATCTATTATCGAGAAGGTTCGCCTTTTCGGTCGCTCGGGCATCGACATCGTCGAAGTCCTCGGGCGTTCGACTATTTTTCTGTTCCACGCCCTGCTCGGTCGCGGCGGTATCGGTGGCGGCTTTGGCTTGCTGCTCAAGCAACTGCATGCGGTTGGCGTGATGTCCCTGGTGATCATCGTGGTCTCCGGGGTGTTCATCGGCATGGTGCTGGCGCTGCAAGGCTTCAACATTCTGTCCAGCTACGGTTCCGAGCAGGCGGTAGGGCAGATGGTCGCCCTGACGCTGTTGCGTGAACTGGGGCCGGTGGTCACCGCGTTGTTGTTCGCCGGGCGTGCCGGTTCGGCGCTGACCGCCGAAATCGGCAACATGAAGTCCACCGAGCAGCTGTCCAGCCTGGAAATGATCGGCGTGGACCCGCTCAAGTACATTGTTGCCCCGCGCCTGTGGGCCGGCTTCATTTCCCTGCCGTTGCTGGCGATGATCTTCAGCGTGGTCGGAATCTGGGGCGGTTCGTGGGTGGCGGTGGACTGGTTGGGCGTCTATGACGGTTCCTACTGGGCCAACATGCAAAACAGCGTGACCTTCACGGGCGACGTGCTCAACGGCATCATAAAGAGCATCGTCTTCGCCTTTGTAGTGACCTGGATCGCCGTATTCCAAGGCTATGACTGTGAACCCACTTCAGAAGGGATCAGTCGCGCCACCACCAAGACCGTTGTGTACGCCTCGCTGGCGGTACTGGGCCTTGACTTCATTTTGACTGCCTTGATGTTTGGAGATTTCTGATGCAAAACCGCACTGTGGAAATCGGTGTCGGCCTTTTCTTGCTGGCTGGCATCCTGGCTTTACTGTTGCTGGCCCTGCGGGTCAGTGGCCTGTCGGCCAGCCCCACCGCCGACACTTATAAACTTTACGCGTACTTCGACAATATCGCCGGTTTGACGGTCAGAGCTAAAGTGACCATGGCTGGCGTAACCGTCGGCAAGGTCACGGCAATCGATCTGGATCGCGACAGCTTCACCGGGCGAGTGACGATGCAAGTGGACAAGAAGGTGGACAATCTGCCGACGGACTCCACCGCATCCATCCTCACTGCGGGTCTGCTGGGCGAGAAGTACATCGGTCTCAGCGTTGGCGGGGAAACAGCCCTGCTCAAGGATGGTTCGACAATCCACGACACACAGTCGTCGTTGGTACTTGAAGACTTGATCGGTAAATTCCTGCTCAACACGGTCAATAAAGACGCCAAATGAGGAATCTGTTCATGATCTCTACCTTGCGACGCGGCCTTCTGGTGCTGCTTGCAGCGCTGCCGTTGATGGCCAACGCAGCCGGTTCCGCCCACGAACTGGTGCAGGACACCACCAACAAAATGCTGGCTGACCTGTCGGCCAACAAGGAAAAGTACAAACAGGACCCGAGCCTGTTCTACAACGCGCTCAACAGCATTGTCGGTCCTGTGGTCGATGCCGAAGGCATCTCCCGCAGCATCATGACCGTCAAGTATTCGCGCAAGGCCACGCCTGCGCAGATGCAGCGTTTCCAGGAAAACTTCAAGCGCGGGCTGTTCCAGTTCTACGGCAACGCCTTGCTTGAATACAACAACCAGGGCATTACCGTGGCTCCGGCCGGGGATGAGTCGGGTGACCGCACCAGCGTCAACATGAGCGTCAAGGGCAACAATGGCGCCGTGTACCCTGTGCAGTACACCCTGGAGAAGGTCAAGGGCGAGTGGAAGCTGCGCAACGTGATCATCAACGGCATCAATATCGGCAAGCTGTTCCGTGATCAGTTCGCCGACGCGATGCAGCGCAATGGCAACGACCTGGACAAGACCATCGATGGTTGGGCCGGTGAAGTGGCCAAGGCCAAGGAAACTTCCGATAAGGAAGCCGGGAAGCCAGCGCAATGACCGAGTCGGCTGTTCGTATCGGCGACGCCGGCGAGCTGTTGCTCAGCGGCGTGCTCGATTACCGCACCGGGCCTGACCTGCGCAAGCAGGGCCAGGCACTGATCAAGGCCAGCAGCGCGCCTGCGCTGGTGGTCGATTGCTCGGCGGTGACCAAGTCCAGCAGCGTCGGGCTGTCGTTGCTGCTGTGCTTTATGCGTGATGCCGAAGCGGCAAAAAAGCCACTCAGTATCCGTGCATTGCCTGAAGACATGCGCGAGATTGCCGAGGTTTCCGGTCTGACCGAGCTGTTGGCACACCCTTAATACACATTTATCAAAAAAGCCCCCCGTCAGAGTCCTGCTATGCGGGGTTCGCAGGCGCGGGGCTTTTTTGTATGATGTGCGACCCGTGCGCACTGGGCGCCGATAGAGGTTGAGCATGCAGGCCCTAGAAGTTAAGAGCTTCCTTGAAGGAAAGCTGCCGGAAACGACTGTAGAAGTTGAAGGCGAAGGCTGCAATTTCCAGCTGAACGTGATTAGCGATGAACTGGCGGCATTGAGCCCGGTCAAGCGTCAGCAGCAGATCTATGCCCATTTGAACCCATGGATCACCGATGGCAGCATCCATGCGGTCACTATGAAATTTTTCAGCCGCGCGGCCTGGGCCGAGCGCACCTGAGCCCCCAAGGCGTCGAGATTCTTATGGATAAATTGATTATTACCGGTGGTGCCCGCCTTGATGGCGAAATCCGCATTTCCGGTGCGAAAAACTCTGCCTTGCCGATCCTGGCGGCGACCCTGCTGTGCGACGGCCCTGTGACTGTGGCCAACCTGCCGCACCTGCACGACATCACCACCATGATCGAGCTGTTCGGTCGCATGGGTATCGAGCCTGTGATCGACGAGAAATTGTCCGTCGAAATCGACCCTCGCACCATCAAGACCCTGATCGCGCCGTACGAACTGGTGAAAACCATGCGTGCGTCGATTCTGGTACTCGGCCCGATGGTCGCGCGTTTCGGTGAAGCCGAAGTGGCCCTGCCTGGCGGTTGCGCCATTGGCTCGCGTCCGGTCGACCTGCACATCCGTGGCCTGGAAGCCATGGGCGCGGTCATCGACGTCGAAGGCGGCTACATCAAGGCCAAGGCGCCGGAAGGCGGCCTGCGTGGCGCGAATTTCTTCTTTGATACCGTCAGCGTGACCGGTACCGAGAACATCATGATGGCCGCTGCCCTGGCCAACGGCCGCAGCGTCCTGCAAAACGCCGCGCGCGAGCCGGAGGTGGTCGACCTGGCCAACTTCCTCAACGCCATGGGCGCGAAGGTTTCCGGCGCCGGCACCGACACCATCACTATTGATGGTGTAAAGCGTCTGCACACCGCCACCTACAAAGTCATGCCTGACCGCATCGAGACCGGCACGTACCTGGTTGCCGCTGCCGTGACCGGTGGTCGCGTGAAGGTCAAGGACACCGATCCGACCATCCTCGAAGCCGTCCTGGAAAAACTCAAGGAAGCCGGCGCTGAAATCACCACCGGTGAAGACTGGATCGAGCTGAACATGCACGGCAAGCGGCCAAAAGCCGTCAATGTGCGTACGGCCCCGTACCCGGCATTCCCGACCGACATGCAGGCGCAGTTCATTTCCTTGAACGCGATCGCTGAAGGCACCGGCGCCGTGATCGAGACCATCTTCGAAAACCGCTTCATGCATGTGTACGAACTGCACCGCATGGGCGCCAAGATCCAGGTCGAGGGCAACACCGCCATCGTTACCGGCATCGACAAGCTCAAGGGCGCGCCAGTGATGGCCACCGACCTGCGTGCCTCGGCCAGCCTGGTGATTTCGGCACTGTGCGCTGACGGCGACACCCTGATCGACCGCATCTACCATATAGATCGCGGCTACGAATGCATCGAAGAAAAACTGCAGATGCTCGGCGCTAAAATTCGCCGCGTTCCGGGCTAGTCCCTGCTGCTCTGTAGGAGCGAGCTTGCTCGCGAAAAACGTCAACGATAACGCGTATATCCAGAATGAACGCGGTGTCCATGAGTTCTTCGCGAGCAAGCTCGCTCCTACACACACACTGGTTTGTTTCAAATCGAGGCTGTAACGGCCTCGATCTGTGTCTGGCGCCGTTTGCGACCGGACAGCAATAGCCTGATGAAGGACTGACATTTCCCATGTTGACCATCGCACTGTCCAAGGGCCGCATCCTTGACGACACGTTGCCGCTTCTGGCTGAAGCGGGCATCGTGCCGACCGAGAATCCGGACAAGAGCCGCAAGCTGATCATCCCCACGACCCAGGACGACGTGCGCCTGCTGATCGTGCGGGCTACCGACGTGCCGACCTATGTTGAACATGGCGCCGCCGACCTGGGTGTCGCCGGCAAGGATGTGCTGATGGAATACGGTGGCCAGGGTCTCTACGAGCCATTGGACCTGCGTATCGCCCTGTGCAAACTGATGACCGCCGGCCGTGTCGGCGATGTCGAACCCAAGGGCCGCCTGCGCGTGGCGACCAAGTTCGTCAACGTCGCCAAACGCTACTACGCCGAACAAGGCCGCCAAGTCGATATCATCAAGCTCTACGGCTCGATGGAGCTGGCGCCGCTGATTGGCCTGGCCGACAAGATCATCGACGTGGTCGACACCGGCAACACCCTGCGCGCCAACGGTCTCGAACCCCAGGATTTCATTGCCGACATCAGCTCGCGCCTGATCGTCAACAAAGCATCGATGAAGATGCAGCACGCCCGTATCCAGGCGTTGATCGACACCCTGCGCAAGGCAGTGGAGTCTCGACACCGCGGTTGACTCACCCGCGTAGCCCAAAGGCTGCGCCCGTCTATCCGCCTCATAGCCAGAATTCTCAGGTGCCCAAGCGGAGCGAACGGTAGTTTAGGGCGCCTGAGTTTTTTGCCAATCCTATGAGGCCCTCGCTATGACCACGTCCACTGCAATTGCCCGACTCAACGCTGCCGACCCGGATTTCGCCCATCATCTGGATCATCTGCTGAGCTGGGAAAGCGTGTCCGACGACTCGGTCAACCAGCGGGTGCTCGACATCATCAAAGCCGTGCGCGAGCGCGGCGATGCGGCACTGGTGGACTTCACCCGTCAGTTCGACGGCCTGGACGTCAAGTCCATGGCCGACCTGATCCTGCCCCGTGAACGCCTGGAACTGGCCCTGACGCGTATCACTGCGCCCCAGCGTGAAGCGCTGGAAGTGGCGGCGGCGCGGGTGCGCAGCTATCACGAAAAACAGAAGCAGGATTCCTGGAGCTACACCGAGGCCGATGGCACCGTGCTGGGCCAGAAGGTCACGCCGCTGGACCGCGCCGGCCTGTATGTGCCGGGCGGCAAAGCCTCGTACCCGTCGTCGGTTTTGATGAACGCGATCCCGGCCAAAGTGGCGGGGGTGACCGAGGTCGTCATGGTGGTGCCGACCCCGCGTGGCGAACTCAACGAACTGGTATTGGCCGCCGCCTGCATCGCCGGTGTCGACCGGGTGTTTACCATCGGCGGCGCCCAGGCAGTGGCTGCCCTGGCCTATGGCACTGAAAGCGTGCCGAAGGTCGACAAGGTGGTAGGCCCGGGCAATATCTACGTGGCCACCGCCAAGCGCCATGTATTCGGCCAGGTCGGTATCGACATGATCGCCGGGCCTTCGGAAATCCTCGTGGTGTGTGACGGCCAGACCGACCCGGACTGGATCGCCATGGACCTGTTCTCCCAGGCCGAGCACGACGAAGACGCCCAGGCGATCCTGGTCAGCCCCGACGCCGACTTCCTCGACCAGGTTGCCGCCAGCATCGACAAGCTGTTGCCGACCATGGAGCGCGCCGAGATCATCGAGAAATCGATCAATGGCCGCGGCGCGCTGATTCTGGTGAGCGACATGGAGCAAGCCATCGAAGTGGCCAACCGTATCGCGCCGGAGCACCTTGAGCTGTCCGTGGCGGACCCACAGGCCTGGCTGCCGTTGATTCGTCACGCCGGCGCGATCTTCATGGGGCGCCACACCAGTGAAGCCCTGGGCGACTACTGCGCAGGCCCGAACCACGTACTGCCGACCTCCGGCACCGCACGTTTTTCGTCGCCGCTGGGGGTGTATGACTTCCAGAAGCGCTCGTCGATCATCTTCTGTTCGCCCCAGGGCGCGTCCGAACTGGGCAAGACCGCGTCGGTGCTGGCCCGTGGCGAGTCGCTGAGCGCCCACGCGCGCAGTGCTGAATACCGCATTCTTGAAGAGGGGAAATAAGGCATGAGTAAATTCTGGAGCCCTTTCGTCAAGGATCTGGTGCCATACGTGCCCGGTGAACAGCCGAAGCTGACCAAACTGGTCAAGCTCAACACCAACGAAAACCCCTACGGCCCATCGCCCAAGGCGCTGGCGGCGATGCAGGCCGAGTTGAACGACAACTTGCGTCTGTACCCGGACCCCAACAGCGACCTGCTCAAGCAGGCCGTAGCCAGCCATTACGGGATCGATGCGGGCAAGGTCTTCCTCGGCAACGGTTCCGACGAAGTCCTGGCGCACATCTTTCACGGCTTGTTCCAGCACGACCTGCCGCTGCTGTTTCCGGATATCAGCTACAGCTTCTACCCGGTGTATTGCGGCCTGTATGGCATCACCTTCGACGCGGTGCCATTGGACGAGCAGTTCCAGATTCGCGTGGCCGACTATGCGCGGCCCAACGGCGGGATCATTTTCCCCAACCCGAACGCGCCGACCGGCTGCGTGCTGGCGCTGGACGCCGTGGAGCAGATCCTCAAGGCCAGCCCGGACTCGGTGGTGGTGGTCGATGAAGCCTATATCGACTTCGGCGGCGAGACGGCCATCAGCCTGGTGGACCGCTACCCCAACTTGCTGGTGACCCAGACACTGTCCAAATCGCGCTCACTGGCCGGTTTGCGGGTGGGCCTGGCCGTGGGCCACCCGGACCTCATCGAGGCGCTTGAGCGGGTCAAGAACAGCTTCAACTCCTATCCGCTGGATCGGCTGGCGATTGCAGGCGCGGCGGCGGCGTTCGAGGACCGTGAGTACTTCGAGAAGACGTGCCAATGGGTGATCGACAGCCGCAACAAGGTGGTCGCACAACTGGAAGATAAAGGCTTCGAAGTGCTGCCGTCAGCGGCCAACTTCATCTTCGCTCGTCACCCGCGACACGACGCTGCCGGCCTGGCGGCCAGGTTGCGTGAGCAGGGTGTGATCGTGCGGCACTTCAAGCAGGAACGGATTGCCCAGTTCCTGCGGATCAGCATCGGAACGCCGGAGCAGAACCAGGCGCTGATTGATGGCCTGGGCGAGCTCTAAGCCACACTGGAGATAAAAATGTGGGAGGGGGCTTGCCCCCGATGGCGGCCTCTGTGCCGACCAGGATGTTGGATCAGATCGAGTACATATCCGTTTCTGCGGTAACGGCCACTTAGGGTTCCGCCCTGACGGCGGCTCACTTTGGAAAAGCCCCAAAGTAAGCAAAGGGCTCTTGCCCCACCACTCGGCACCTCGCTTAGGCTCGGTGTGCCCTCACTCCGGCTTGAATCCGTGGGCCGCCGCAATGGGCCATCCATGGCCCAGTGCGGCTAACCCGGCGTCCTGCCGGGTTACCCACGGATTCAAGCCTGCGTTCGGCCAGCGTGGTTTAACGGGGCGCCTGAGATCAAGATCAAAAGCAGATCAAGATCAAGAGCGACTCGCTGCGCATCGTGGTTACGGTTGAGCGTTACAGAGTTGTGTAGATACCTAGGCCCCGATGGCAGTGTGTCAGTCAATAGATGTATTGACTGACACACTGCCATCGGGGGCAAGCCCCCTCCCGCATTTAGTTAGAGCAGCGGTTCGTCAGGTTTCTTGTTCTTCCAGCCATCGTTGCCCGGCAGCAGCAGGTTCAAACCAATCGCCACCACCGCACACAGGGCGATGCCCTTGAGGCCGAAATCGTCCGGGCCGGTGCCGGTGCCTACCAGCACACCACCAATCCCGAACACCAGGGTCACCGACACAATCACCAGATTGCGCGCTTCACCCAGGTCGATCCTGTGGCGGATCAACGTATTCATCCCCACCGCCGCAATCGAGCCGAACAGCAGGCACAGAATCCCGCCCATTACCGGCACCGGAATGCTTTGCAGCAGCGCGCCGAACTTGCCGATGAACGCCAGGCTGATCGCGAACACCGCGGCCCAGGTCATGATTTTCGGGTTGTAGTTCTTGGTCAGCATCACCGCGCCCGTCACTTCGGCGTAGGTGGTATTGGGCGGGCCGCCAAACAGGCCGGCGGCCGTCGTGGCAATCCCGTCACCCAGCAAGGTGCGATGCAGGCCGGGCTTCTTCAGGTAGTCGCGACCGGTCACGCTGCCTACCGCAATCACGCCACCGATATGTTCGATCGCAGGGGCCAGGGCCACCGGCACGATAAACAGGATCGCCTGCCAGTTGAACTCTGGCGCGGTGAAGTGGGGCAGGGCGAACCACGGTGCGGCGGCGATCTTCGCCGTGTCGACCACGCCGAAGTAGAACGACATGGCAAAACCCACCAGCACGCCGGAGATGATCGGCACCAGGCGGAAAATGCCCTTGCCGAACACGGCCACGATCAAGGTGGTCAGCAGGGCGGGCATCGAGATCAGCATGGCCGTCTGGTAGTGGATCAACTCGGCGCCGTCGCCGGACTTGCCCATGGCCATATTGGCGGCAATCGGCGCCATGGCCAGGCCGATGGAAATGATCACCGGGCCGATGACGACCGGCGGCAGCAGTCGGTCGATGAAACCGGTGCCTTTGACCTTCACGGCAAGGCCCAGGAAGGTATAGACGAAACCCGCCGCCATCACCCCGCCCATGGTCGCCGCCAGGCCGAACTGGCCCTTGGCGAGAATGATCGGGGTGATGAACGCAAAGCTCGATGCCAGGAACACCGGCACCTGCCGTCCCGTCACCACCTGGAACAACAACGTGCCCAGGCCTGCGGTGAACAGTGCGACGTTTGGATCAAGACCTGTGATCAGCGGCATCAACACCAGCGCGCCAAATGCTACGAAGAGCATCTGTGCGCCAGACAGGATCTGGCGCCAAAGCGGGTCGTTGAATTCATCCTGCATGGTCACGCGTCCTTCTGCTTGGTGCCGAAGATCTTGTCACCGGCATCGCCCAGGCCCGGGATGATGTAGCCGTGTTCATTCAGGCGTTCGTCGATGGAGGCGGTGTAGATCTGCACGTCAGGGTGCGCTTTCTCGACGGCGGCGATGCCTTCGGGGGCGGCCACCAGCACCATGGCGCGAATGTCGCGGCAACCGGCTTTTTTCAGCAGGTCGATGGTGGCGACCATGGAACTGCCGGTGGCGAGCATCGGGTCGATGATCATGGCCAGGCGCTCGTTGATTTCCGGGACGAGTTTTTCCAGGTAGGTGTGGGCCTGCAGGGTTTCTTCATTGCGGGCCACGCCCACGGCGCTGACCTTGGCGCCCGGGATCAGGCTGAGCACGCCTTCGAGCATGCCGATACCGGCGCGCAGGATCGGGACTACGGTGATTTTCTTACCGGCGATTTTCTCCACTTGTACGGGACCGGCCCAACCGGGGATCTCGTAGGTCTCCAGGGGCAAATCCTTGGTGGCTTCGTAAGTGAGCAGCGCTCCGACTTCCTGAGCAAGCTCACGGAAGTTCTTCGTGCTGATGTCGGCGCGGCGCATAAGGCCGAGTTTGTGTCGGATCAGCGGGTGGCGGATCTCGCGAGTGGGCATGGGAAAGGCTCCGGCGGCGGGCAAAAAAACCGGCCTAGATTAATCTATCCGAGGGTGTTGTCCTATAGACATCAAGTACGTTAGTCCATAAAGGCTTGATTGGAGCGCAGTAGAAGCGTACCTTCGCCCGCTTTTCTTGCCACAGCACCCCCTGGAGAGCGCCATGTCCGCTGATCTCGAGCATATCCGTCAAATCATGCACGAGGCTGACTGCCTGTACACCGAAGCGCAGGTCGAAGCAGCGATTGCCAAGGTCGGCGCGCACATCACCCGCGAAATGGCCGACACCAACCCAGTGGTTTTCTGCGTGATGAACGGTGGCCTGATCTTCGCCGGCAAATTGCTTACCCATCTGCAATTTCCGTTGGAAGCTTCTTACCTGCACGCCACCCGCTATCGCAACGAAACCAGTGGCGGCGATCTGTTCTGGAAAGCCAAGCCGGAAGTGTCGTTTATCGACCGTGATGTGCTGATCATCGACGACATCCTCGACGAAGGGCATACCCTGGGCGCGATCATCGACTTCTGCAAACATGCCGGCGCGCGTAAAGTGCACACCGCCGTGCTGATCGACAAAGACCACGATCGCAAGGCGCGCCCCGAGCTGAAAGCCGATTTCGTCGGGCTGCCGTGCATCGACCGCTATATCTTCGGTTATGGCATGGACTATAAGGGCTACTGGCGTAACGCCAATGGCATCTACGCCGTTAAAGGAATGTAATCGATGGCCCGTTTTCTTGATCAGACCTTATTTGCAGAGTTGGCCGAGAAAGCGGGCGACAGCCCCCGTGGCCGGCACCATCACAACTTCCACCAGATGGAAGAGCCGTGTCATCGCCTCGCCGTGGCCCTGCAACCGAGTACCTATGTGCCGCCTCATCGGCACCTGAGCGCGGACAAGGCGGAAACCTTGCTGGTGCTCAAGGGCCGCTTGGGTTTGCTGATATTCAGCGAAACCGGTGAAGTCCTCGCCAAGCGCGTCATGCAGGCGGGCGGCGAGTGCGCGGGCGTCGACCTGCCGCCCGGCGTATTCCATGGCCTGGCGGTGCTGGAACCCGATACGGTGATGTTCGAATGCAAGGCCGGGCCTTATCGGCCGGTGGGTGAGGGTGAGCTGGCCACCTGGGCACCGCGCGAAGGCGATGCCGGTGTGGCCGACTACCAACGCTGGATGCTCGCTCAGTTCGATTGAACTGACCAAAATCCAAATGTGGGAGGGGGCTCTTCAACGCTTTCGAAGCCTGTGCACCACAGGTAGACTTCAAACCCCGTGTCAATGTCTGCAGGCTGGAGTCGGTAATGCGTAAAGATAAAATACAGGTGATCGGTGACGAGATCGGCGACGACCAGATCAAGTTGTTCCTGAACTTCGAACCGATCGATGCGACTTCTCCGTCCCTGCACAAACTGATCAAGGCCTATCGCGGCCTGCGTATCGACGACTTCGAGCGCTTCCTGGGGTTCTTCAAGGAAGCTGGCCTGGACCTGGACGGCAAGGACGAGCAGGGCCAGACCTTTGTCGACCTGATCAAGGACCAGCGCCACGCCGCCGAGTACATCGCGCTGATCGACAACGCTCGCGGCTGATTAGCCGAAGCAATAAAAAACGCCCCGGCCTCATAAGAGTCCGGGGCGTTTCGCTTTTAACGGTAGGCGCGAGCTTGCTCGCGAAGAACCTGAGAGCGCCGCGTTAATCCACTTGCGCTGCGTTATCGTTGACGTTTTTCGCGAGCGAGCTCGCTCCTACAGGCTCCACCAGCTCAAGGCTGATGTTGTTCTGCGTATTGATCGTGCGATACAGCTCGGCATCCGTCTCCAGCACTTTTTCGCGTGCCGGGAAGATCTCGTGCAGCTTGGTCGCCCATTCACCGTTGGCTTTCTCCGGGAAGCAGCGCTCGATCAAATCCAGCATGATCGACACCGTCACCGAAGCGCCCGGCGAGGCGCCCAGCAGCGCCGCCAGCGAACCATCCGCGGCGGCAACCAGCTCGGTGCCGAATTGCAGCACGCCGCCTTTCTTCGGGTCCTTCTTGATGATCTGCACGCGTTGGCCGGCCACTTCCAGGCGCCAGTCTTCGGCTTTCGCTTCGGGGTAGAAGCGGCGCAGGGATTCCAGGCGCTGCTCCATGGACTGGCGCACTTCGCTGACCAAGTACTTGGTCAGGTCCATGTTGTCGCGAGCCACCGCCAGCATCGGGCCGATGTTGCCGGCGCGGATCGACATCGGCAGGTCCAGGAACGAGCCGTGCTTGAGGAACTTGGTGGTGAACCCCGCGTAGGGGCCGAACAACAGCGACTTCTGGCCATCCACCACGCGGGTGTCCAGGTGCGGCACGGACATCGGTGGCGAACCCACGGCCGCCTGGCTGTAAACCTTGGCCTGGTGCTGCTTGACCACTTCCGGGTTATCGCAGCGCAGCCACTGGCCGCTGACCGGGAAACCGCCGAAGCCTTTGCTTTCTTCGATGCCCGAAGCCTGCAGCAGCGGCAGGGCCGCGCCACCGGCGCCGAGGAACACGAAGCGGGCATCCACTTCGCGGCTGTTGCCGCTGTTGACGTCCTTGATGCTGACGGTCCAGCCCGCACCATTGCGCTTGAGGTCGGTGACGCGCTTGCAGTACTTGACCTGAGCGTCCGGCGAACTGGTCAGGTGGTTGAGCAGTTGGTTGGTCAGGGCGCCAAAGTTGACGTCGGTGCCATTGATCACGCGGGTGGCGGCGATTTTTTCGTCGAGCGGGCGGCCCGGCATCATCAGCGGCATCCACTCGGCCATCTCGCTGCGGTCTTCGGTGTAGTGCATGTCCGAAAACGCATGATGCTGGACGAGGGTTTCAAAACGCTTCTTGAGAAAGGCAACGCCGTTGTCGCCCTGCACGAAACTCAAGTGCGGGACCGGGCTGATAAAGGACTTGCACGAACCAAAGGTGCCCTTTTTGGCCAGGTACGCCCAGAACTGTTTTGACACCTCGAACTGGGTGTTGATGTGCACGGCTTTCTTGATGTCGATGGAACCATCGGCGGCCTGCGGCGTGTAGTTCAGCTCACAGAGCCCGGCATGGCCGGTACCGGCGTTGTTCCACGGGTTGGAACTCTCCGCGGCACCCGAGTCCATCAGCTCAACGACTTCCAGCTTGAGGCCGGGGTCGAGCTCCTTGAGCAGTACGGCCAGGGTGGCACTCATGATGCCGGCCCCTACCAGAACTACGTCGACTGCTTCGTTATGCGCCATTTAACGCGTCTCCAAAATCTGCAGCACCAAATTGACGGCATGGCTGCCAGGAGTGACGGGGCGGTTCACGTGTTGCCCCAGGTTACCCATGGCCAGGATCGCCATGTCCGTTTCGCAATTCTTTGCAACTTCAGCGCACGCTTCCTGCCCGGCTAATCTGCCTATGAACGCATTCATGGGCGCCTGTGGCAATTCGACTTATGGTCAAAGCGTGCGATTCGTGCAACCAATCCGTAGCGGACAGGCTCAAGCTCCGGTTATTGAGGAACGCTCGGTCCTGTGTTGGGCTGTTTCAGACGCTGATGGTGCTTGTACAAACGCCAAACTATTCATTTGCTCGCCACACTCTTGTGAAGTTGTGAAAACCCGTTTTTTTCACGCTCTTTTGAAGACGTGAACCTCAAAAAAGGGCTGCCCCAGCCTGGCACCTGGCCCGCAAAACGGGCAAACAACTCAAGTGGCCGAGCGCAATGGCAGCTCTGGCAGATTCGATAAAGACGGGTGGTTTGCACAGGAAACAGCAAGCACGCCAGCTTCACTCGATCTGTGTGGGCGGCTCTCTGTGGGCGATTTGGAGGTTAATGCCGAGGCAATAACGATGCTGCGGGGCCCGATCAGGAGACGTCCTTATAATCGGGGGGAGATTGTAGCGAAGAACGCCAGGGAAATGGGCGTGTTTTATGACTTTTATTAGTGCGCCGGTCAGGAGGCCAACGCTTGGTGCGATTGTGCGCGTACAAACTGAGGGCTGACCCTGGCACTGGCCGGCAGCGGGCGGTGCATCCAGCCCAGATGCGTCTCCGCGACTTCGACCCAGCCTTCACCGACGGGCGGCAGGCTGCATTGCTTGAACGCCAGGCAATGACCGTGGGCATCGAGCAGCGCAAAGTGGCGGTGGCGGCTGTGTGACAGGAACAGTGACTTGAGAAGGCGCATGGCTGTGTACCGGTTGCGTTACATGCTTGAAGGTTGTCAGTCTGGCATGACAGGGGAATGACGTTTTGATGGGAAATTGTAATTTGCCGATGTCTTCAGCTGCGGTTCAGGATCGCTGGTGGGTGATGCGCGTGCACCGTTATACTGGCGGCCTGTGTGCGCCTAGTCCTGGAGAAATGAGTATGTTGCAACGCCTGTTGTTCGGTTTGATCACTGTGACCAGTTTGGCTTTGGTTGGCTGCGCCAACAGCCCGCAACAACTCAGCCCGCAACCTAAAGTCACGGCGCAGTTGGCCCCGGTCGGTCACGGCCAGCCTGTATCGGTGCGTGTAGTGGACGGTCGCCCGTCACCGACCCTCGGTTCGCGTGGCGGCCTGTACCCGGAGACCGCGCTGATTTCGGTGACCGGCCAGGACGTGCTGCCCAAGCTGCAGGCCCAGGCTGAAGCCGCTGTGCGCCTGCTGGGCTTTACCCCGACCAATTCGCCCGGTGCGCCGCAACTGACCGTTACCCTGGCCGAACTGAAATACCAGTCGCCCAAGGAAGGCCTGTATGTGACCGAAGCGTCCATCGGCGCTACCTTCAAGTCCGACGTCAGCGCCGGTACCCGTCGCTACAGCGGCCGCTATGCCGCCTCCCTCAACCAGCGCTTCGGCATGTCGCCGAACCAGGAAACCAACACCAAGCTGGTCAGCGACGTGCTCAGCGATGCCTTGACCCGACTGTTCAAGGACCCAAGCATCGGCCAGTTGCTCAGTTCGCAATAAGCTGTTCACGCAAAACCGGGCTCATCGCTGAGCCCGGTTTTTTTATGCCTGTCGCTTTCAGGCGGCGGTATCGACGTAAAAATCCAGCATGCTCACGCCCGTGAGTAAGTCCAGCTCCGGCAAGTCGGCATGCGGGTGCCCGGCGAGGGCGCAATACACCAGCCAATGGCGGTCCTGGACATTGAAGGCAAGGCCGCCGATCAGGGCTTCCTGTTCATCGCTCGGGGCGATCAGATACAGCCGGTCCTGGTTTTGCGCGTGCAGCATGACAAGCTCCTCAAGCGTCGAAGGGCAACAGAGTGGCCTGTTAAGGTGACGTTCAGGTGACGCTGTAAATTACTGGATACATTAAACCGTCAACGGGGAGGGAGCATTAAAGGCGCAGGGAGCCACTATCGTTCAGGTTCGTATCTGGACCGATACCCGAATACTGTTTCGCCGAGGTTTTGCGATGGCGCTGCTGATCAATGCTGTTGCCCTGATGGTTGCCTGCTGCGGCGCCATACTGCTGTTCATCACTCGCCTGCGGGCGCAACGGGCGATGGCCGAACTCACCGCGCAAAGTGAAGAACGCGCCATTGACCAGCCGATGTTGTTTCTGGACACGCGCACCGAACGGGCGCATCGCCAGGCTTACCGTGTCGGCTTCGCTATGCTGGGGTTGGCGCTGGCCATTTCCTGGCTCAGTACCCACTTCTAGGAACACTTGGGATTCAAATGTGGGAGGGGCGGTGCGACGATTCGACTTGCTCCCTCCCACATTTTGATCGAAGTCTACAGAGGGATCCCGGCCTTGACCCGGTATTGATTACGCACCGGCGTCGCGTATTGCGTCACCAGGTACGGACGATGCTCGGACGGGCATTCATTCAAGCGCCGTTCCCACTCGGCCTTCGCCTTGGCCAGTTCATCGGCCGGGAATACGTCTTCGGCCTTGGGCACGTCCAGTTGCGGGTCGGCATCGTTCCATTGGGCGTAAGCCAGGTAGTGCACCGGGAACAGCCGATAACCGCCGAGAATCTGCCGGTCCATTTCGACCGCCAGCAACTTGGTGTCCTCGAAGCGCTCGGTAATCGGTGGCGCGAAATTCACGTGCACCCGGCCTTTGTAGCCGGTGATGCCCAGCGCAATGCTCACGTCATCCTCGCCCGGCGCCTTGCTGTAGGTGCCGGTGGTGGCGCGGATATACAACTCGCGCGCCTTGGCGGCGTCGCACGGATCATACTCATAGCTGATCGACACCGGCGTCAGGTTCAACGACTGGATGACTTCGGCGAACGGCTCGTCCTTGCGGCTGACGTGGAACATCTTGAGGATCGCCGATTCGGTGCGATCATCCCCATCCTTGGCCCGGCCTTCCGCCTGGGCGATCCAGATCGACTGGCAGTCGTTGCGGATCGAATGGTTGATGTAGGCCGACAGCAACTGGTAGGCCGCCATCTTTTCCTTTCGCCCGGTGATCGAGCGGTGCACGATGAAGCTCTTGTTCAAGCGCATCAGGTCGCTGACAAACGGTTTTTGCAGCAGGTTGTCGCCGATGGCGATGCGCGGCGTCGGCAGGCCGGCATGGTAGACGGCGTAGTTGACGAAGGCCGGGTCCATCACGATGTCACGGTGGTTGGCCAGGAACAGGTAGGCGGTGCCGGACTTCAATTGCTCGACGCCGGTGTAGGTCACGCCGTCGGTCGCGCGGTCGATAGTATGGTCGACGTAATACTCGACTTTATCCTGCAGCGTCGCCACGGTGGTGACGCCGGCGAACTCACGGCGCAGTTTGCGCGCGATCATCGGCTTGAGCAGCCAGCCCAGCGCGCCGGCAAAGCGCGGGAAGCGAAAGTGAGTCAGGATGTCCAGAAAGGCCTTGTCACTGAACAGTCGGTCCAGTACTGCGGGGACTTCGCTGTCGTTGTAAGGTCGGATGGTATCGAATTCGCCCATCATGCTCTCTTGTTAGAAACGGCTAGGGTAAGTAAAGGAAATACCAGGGGCGGCGTGAGTAAACGGGCTCAGCCGGCAATAGCCCTGTCAATAGACCGGCGATTATACGCACAAGTCACCTGGGAGACTGCGATGCTGGAAACTGCGCTGTACGATTGTCCTTATTGTGGGGAAACGGTCGAAACGACGGTGGATTTGTCCGGCGGTGATCAGGTTTATATCGAGGACTGCCAGGTGTGTTGCCGACCGATCACCTTCGACCTGCAGGTCCATGGTGAAGAGTGGATGCTCGAAACCCGCAGCGAGAATGACTGACAGGTATATCCATGCAGCGAATCTACGAACCGGAAAACCTCATGGAAGGCGAGCTGCTGCAACAGATGCTTGCCAGCGAAGGCATCGAGGCGCACCTGGTGGGCCGCCATTTGCTCGGTGGGACGGGTGAGCTGCCGATCTTCGGCTTGCTGGGACTGGAGGTCGATAATGATCAAGCCGCTTGCGCACGCGAGCTCATAACCGCCTATAACGGCGCGCAGCCCTTACCCTTTGATGACGCCGACAGCTTGCCCGACGTATTGGTCTGTTAGGCTGTCGGTCGGTTTACCCCAAGAGTCGTGTTGCCCCATGTGTGGACGTTATGCCCTGTTTCGCTGGAACCCCGCCTTTGCTGCCTTGCCGGGTTTCCCGGCCGACCAGCAGGCCCAGTGGAATATCTCCCCCAATGATTCGGTGCTGATCCAGCGTGCCATCGATGGCCAGCTCAGCCTGGCGCGTGCGCGCTGGGGGCTCACACCGCCGTGGCTCACCGACCTCTCCCGCACACCCGCCCACGCCCGCGCCGAAACCGTGGCCGAACAGCCGATGTTTCGCGAAGCGTTCCGCCAGCGCCGCTGCCTGCTGCCCGCCAACGGGTTTTACGAATGGCGCGGCACCCAGCGCAAGCGCCCGTACTGGCTGACACCGGGGGAAGGCTCCACGCTGTTTTTTGCGGCGATCTGGGAAGCGTACCCGGTGCAGGAGCAGGTGTGGTTGAGCACGGCGGTCATCACTCAAGCGGCGCAGGCCCAGCGCCGACCGTTGATCCTGGACGAGGCGGGGCAGGCTGCCTGGCTGGACCCCGAGACGCCGCTGCATGTGCTGCAAAGTCTGCTGGCCGCTGAGCCTGCCGCGTTGCGCGAGCGGGTGCTGGCCAATATGGTCAACGATCCCAAGCTCAACGGGCCGGAGTGCCTGACCCCGGCTTGAGCCTGAGCTTATCGGCCGGCACGTGGGATGGATCCGAAATACACCCGTTAAACGTCTGATGTATCTGGCGCGGATACAAATGTCCGCCTACGATACGCGCCATGTTTCCAGGGAGCGTGTTCATGAAGAAGTCATTGGCGGTAAGTGGGTTGGTTGCAGCGATGCTGCTGGCCGGGTGTCAGTCGGTCAACACTACCAGCGGCGGCGCGGTGGGGGTTGAGCGCAAGCAGTACATGTTCAGCATGCTGTCGAGCCAGGAAGTCGACCAGATGTACGCCCAGTCCTACCAGCAGACCCTGGGTGAGGCCAGTGGCAAAGGGATTCTGGACAAGACCAGCGCCAACGCCAAGCGTGTGCAGGCCATTGCCAATCGCCTGATTGCCCAGGCACCGACCTTCCGCCCGGATGCGGCGCAATGGAAGTGGGAAGTGAACCTGATCAAAAGCGACGAGATGAACGCCAACTGCGGGCCGGGTGGCAAGATCCTGGTGTACAGCGCATTGATCGATAATCTCAAGCTCACCGATGATGAACTCGCCGCCGTGATGGGCCATGAAATCGCCCACGCCTTGCGCGAACACGGCCGCGAAGCCATGTCCAAGGCTTACGGCATCGAGATGGCCAAACAGGGCGCCGGTGCAATATTCGGGCTCGGCCAGGACAGCCTGGCGCTGGCCGATACCGTGGCCAACTATGGCATGACCTTGCCCAACAGCCGCAGCAATGAGAACGAAGCCGACCTGATCGGCCTCGAACTGGCCGCCCGCGCCGGTTACAACCCGAACGCGGCCATCACGCTGTGGAACAAGATGGCCAAGGCCTCGGAAGGCGCGCCGCCGGAGTTCATGAGCACTCACCCGGCGTCTGACAGCCGCATTGCCTCGTTGCAGGCGGCGATTCCGAAGGTCATGCCGCTGTACCAACAGGCCAAAAAATCCTGATATTCCAAGCCTGGTAAAGATCCAAATGTGGGAGGGGGCTTGCCCCCGATAGCGGTGGGTCAGCTGAGGAATGCTTAGCTGAAGCACCGCTATCGGGAGCAAGTCGAATCGTCGCACCGCCCCTCCCACATTGGATTGGGTTTACAGCCCTGGTTCCTTAGATCCAGCCACTGCTCTGCATGGCCTTGTACACCGCCACAATCGCCAGTACAAAAAACGCCGTAGCCGCCAAACGCCGAATCAAGGTCAACGGCAGCTTCTCCGCCGCAAAATTCCCCGCCAGCACCACCGGTACGTTGGCAATCAACATGCCTAGGGTGGTCCCGATAATCACCAGCCACAACTCCGGATACTGGGCCGCCAGCATCACCGTGGCGATCTGGGTCTTATCACCGATTTCCGCGAGGAAGAATGCAATCAGCGTGGTCAGGAACGGCCCGAACTTGCGCGTGGTGCTGGCTTCGTCATCGTCGAGTTTGTCCGGCACCAGGGTCCACAGCGCCGTGGCGCAGAAGCTCGCCGCGAGAATCCAGTGCAGCACCGCGTCGGAGAAGAAACTTCCGAACCAGGCTCCCACTGCACCGGCAGCCGCATGGTTGGCCAGGGTCGCGGCGACGATGCCGGCAATGATGGGCCAGGGCTTGCGAAAGCGGGCAGCGAGAATGAGTGCGAGCAGTTGCGTCTTGTCGCCGATTTCGGCCAGGGCAACGATTGCGGTAGGTACGAGCAATGAATCCAGCATCAGTTAGGTTTCCAGGGGCGGGTCGACACGGCTATGACACGTACAGCCTTCCCGCCCCGGGTAAGGTGTGCGTGTCATAGGTCTTGTCAGACCCCGGTCCGTCTGTGCGGACTCCTGGGTCGCATACGCCATGGTCTGCTGACCAAGTATGTTGACGTATGCCGGACGAGCATGGCGCTCGTGGGAGACTACTCCCCTAGGACGCTGCGGATTCTGCCTAGGCAAAACCCTTTCGGCAAGCGTTCTTTTTCAAACCCTCGTCAGGGGCGCTTGGCCCGGTAGATGCGAAAACCATTGCCCTCGGCCTTGATCGCGCAGACGCCCAGATGCTCTTCGATCAGCGGCTGGTATTTCAGGAAGCTGTTGGCGACCAGGCGCAGTTCGCCGCCTTTTGCCAGATGTTTGCCTGCTTTTCGCAGCAGGTTTTCCGTGGCGAAGTAATCCGTGTGCACCCCGACATGGAACGGCGGGTTGCTTAAAATCGCATTCAAACCCATCGGTGCGGCGTCGATGCCGTCACCGGTCAGTACTTCGGCTTCCAGGTCATTGGCAGCCAGGGTCAGGCGGCTGCTGGCGGCGGCGAAGGCGTCCACATCAAGCAGGGTCACGGTGTTGTGCGGGTAGCGACGTTTCACCGCTGCTCCCAATACGCCGGCGCCGCAGCCGAAGTCGAGCAAATGCCCGCTGGGCAGCTTGTCGAGGTGTTCCAGCAACAGCTCGGTGCCCCGGTCCAGGCGACCATGGCTGAACACGCCCGGCAGGCTCACCACCTTGAGCGGCCCGTCGACCAGCGGTACCTCGAAGGTCTGCGCCAGGCTATCCAGGTCGGGCGCCTGCGGCGCGTTGCCCACCGTGACCTGCCAGAGCTGGCAGTGCCGCGCGTTATCCAGCTTGCGCGGTTTGCCGAAACGGGTCATCTGCTTGGCGGCGCTTTCGATGCCGGCCTTTTTTTCGCCCACCAGGAACAGCTCGGCGCCGGGCAGGCGCGCGGCCACGGCGTTGAGCAGGTAGTCGGTGAGGTCCTTGGACTTGGGCAGGAAAATCACCGCGGCATCAAATGCGCGTTCGGGCACCTTCACGCCGAATTGGCTGCGCTCGGGAAAACGCGCCTCCAACGCCGCCTGATCGCCGGCGTGCCAGCTCCAGCCGTGGGCGTTGGGCAGGCGGCCGAGCAAATCGTCGGCAGGCAAACCGACCAGCAGCAGGTTGCCTTGAAAAAGTTCGGCCTGGCGAAGCAGTACTTCACTGCGCGGATCCATGGTCTGCTCCTTGAAAAGGGGCGCAGTTTATCAAGCGACGACGCGCAGCGGGGCACCGTTGAAAAAGCCCAAGGCGTTTTCGCGCAATTGCGCGACGATCCGCTGCCGCGCTTCACGGCTGCCCCAGGCATTATGGGGCGTGACGATCAGCCGAGGAATATCACCGGCCAGCAGCGGGTTGCCGTTTACCGGAGGCTCGACACTCAACACATCGGTGGCCGCACCACCCAGGTGGCCGTTGCGCAATGCATCCGCCAGGGCCTGTTCGTTGATCAAGCCGCCGCGTGCGGTGTTGACGATAAAGGCGCCGGGCTTGAGCAAGGCCAGTTCGCGAGCCCCGATAAAATCGCGGGTGTGCTCGTTGAGCGGGCAGTGCAAGGTCAGCGCGTCCACCTGCCCCAGCAGTTCATCCAGCGGCATGCGGTCGGCGCGGGCAGGGCGCCCGGGAATCGCGCCCAGCACCACGCGCATGCCAAAGGCTTCGGCCAGACGTGCCACGGCACTGCCCAGTTCGCCATGGCCGAGCAGGCCCAGCGTCTTGCCTTCCAGCTCGACAATCGGGTAGTCCAGCAGGCAGAACTGCCTGGCCTGCTGCCATTTGCCGGCTGCCACATCGCGCTGATAGTCCTTCAAGCGCGTGGCCAGGTTGAGCAGCAGCATGATCGTGTGCTGGGCCACCGACGGCGTGCCGTAGCCCTGGCAGTTGCTCACGGTGATGCCCTGGGCGCGGGCGGCTTCAAGGTCGATGTTATTGGTGCCGGTGGCCGACACCAGGATCAGCTTGAGGTCGGGGCAGGCCGCCAGGATCTCGGCGCTGAGCGGGACTTTGTTAGTGATGGCGACTTGAGCACCCTGCAAGCGTTCGCGCACATTCTGCGGCGTGGTCTGCTCGCACAGCTGCAGCTCGCTGAAGCAGTCACGCAATCCGCTGAGGTCGAGGTCGCCGAGGTCCAGGGAGGGGTGATCGAGGAAAACGGCGCGGCGCTTGTTCATCATCAACTGTACCTTTTGCGGCGGAGTTCGAAGGCGTAATCTGCTGAGCCTATCAGATGAAATAATCCGTTACTTAATGGAGTGAGTATGTACGTCGCCGAGTTTTTGACCGTAGCTTTGATTCACTTGTTGGCGGTCGCCAGCCCCGGGCCTGACTTCGCCGTGGTGGTGCGTGAAAGCGTGACCCATGGCCGTCGCGCCGGCACATGGACTGCGCTGGGCGTCGGTTCGGCGATTTTCCTCCACGTTGGTTACTCGTTGCTGGGCATCGGCTTGATCGTGTCCCAGTCCATCGTGCTGTTCAATGCATTGAAATGGGCGGCGGCGGCGTACCTGCTGTATATCGGCTTCAAGGCGCTGCGCGCGCAACCGGCCAAGCCACCGGTGGAAGGCGAGCTGCATCGCGAGGTGGGCGAGCGCACCCCGCGTGGCGCGTTTACCGCAGGTTTTGTGACCAACGGTTTGAATCCCAAGGCCACGCTGTTTTTCCTCTCGCTGTTCACCGTGGTGATCAACCCGCACACACCGCTGGCGGTGCAGGCCGGTTATGGCGTGTACCTCGCGGTGGCGACAGCGCTGTGGTTTTGCCTGGTGGCCATGCTGTTCAGCCAGCAGCGCGTGCGCGCCGGGTTTGCGAAGATGGGGCATTGGTTCGATCGCACCATGGGCGCGGTGTTGATTGCGATTGGGGTGAAGTTGGCGTTCACGAGCATGAAGTAATCGCTGCCCTTGAGCGGGCACGGTAAAAAATGTGGGAGGGGGCTTGCCCCCGATAGCCATAGGTATCGACACACCTGCGTAGCACCCAACCGCAACCACGATGCGAAGCGAGCCGCTCTTGATCTTGATCTGCTTTTGATCTCAGGCGCCCCGTTAAACCACGCTGGCCGAACGCAGGCTTGAATCCGTGGGCAACCCGGCAGGACGCCGGGTTAGCCGCCCCGCGCCATGGATGGCGCGTGGCGGCGGCCCACGGATTCAAGCCGGAGAGAGGGCACACCGAGCCTAGGCGAGGTGCCGAGTGGTGGGGCAAGAGCCCTTTGGTTACTTTGGGGCTTTTCCAAAGTGACCCGCCGTCAGGGCGGAACCCTAAGCAGCCGTTACCGCAGAAACGGATATGTACTCGGTCCAATCCAACATCCTGGTCGGCTCTGAGGCCGCCATCGGGGGCAAGCCCCCTCCCACATTGGATCTGTATGCGTCCGAGATCATGGCTAAAAGCTAGCATTTATCGGACCCTGCAAATCATTCCTTTGGCTGATTTAGCTGCAACATAACCTCTCTACAGTGCAGGTCTTCACGCCAAGACCGCGCAGTCATAAAAGGGAGTCGTATGTTGCAGACCCGTGTTATCCCACCCGCCGAAGGCGCTTACCAATACCCGCTGTTGATCAAACGCCTGTTGATGTCCGGGGCGCGTTACGAGAAAACCCGGGAAATCATCTACCGCGACAAACTGCGCTACACCTACCCGACGCTGATCGAGCGCGTCGCGCGCCTGGCCAATGTGCTGACCGAAGCGGGGGTCAAGGCCGGTGATACGGTGGCGGTGATGGACTGGGACAGCCACCGTTACCTGGAGTGCATGTTCGCCATCCCGATGATCGGCGCGGTGATCCACACCATCAACGTGCGCCTGTCGCCGGAACAGATCCTCTACACCATGAACCACGCCAACGACCGCTTTGTGCTGGTCAACAGCGAGTTCGTGGGGCTTTACCAGGCGATCGCCGGGCAGCTCACCAGCGTCGACAAGACCGTGCTGATCACCGACGGCGACAGCAAGACGGCCGACCTGCCCAACCTGGTGGGCGAGTACGAAACCCTGCTGGCGGCGGCGAGCCCGACGTACCACTTCGAGGATTTCGACGAGAATTCCGTGGCCACCACCTTCTACACCACCGGCACCACCGGCAACCCCAAGGGCGTGTATTTCACCCATCGCCAACTGGTGCTGCACACCATCGGCGTGGCGACCATCATGGGCAGTGTCGACAGTGTGCGTTTGCTCGGCACCAACGACGTGTACATGCCCATCACACCGATGTTCCACGTGCACGCCTGGGGCCTGCCTTACGTGGCGACCATGCTAGGTTTGAAGCAGGTCTACCCCGGCCGCTACGACCCCGAATACCTGGTGGAGCTATGGCGCAAGGAAAAGGTCACCTTCTCCCATTGTGTGCCGACCATCCTGCAAATGGTGCTCAATGCCAAGGCCGCTCAGGACGTGGATTTCGGCGGTTGGAAAATCGTCATCGGCGGCAGCGCCCTCAACCGTTCGCTGTACGAAGCCGCCAAGGCCCGCGGCATCCAGTTGACGGCTGCGTACGGCATGTCCGAGACCGGGCCGCTGGTGTCCTGTGCTCATCTCAATGACGAGCTGATGGCCGGCAGCGAAGACGAACGCACCACCTATCGGATCAAGGCGGGTGTGCCCGGGCCGCTGGTGGAGGCGGCGATCATGGACACCGATGGCAACTTCTTGCCTGCCGACGGCGAATCCCAGGGCGAGCTGGTACTGCGCGCACCCTGGCTCACCGAGGGCTATTACAACGAGCCGCAAAAGGGCGCCGAGCTGTGGGCCGGTGGCTGGATGCACACCGGTGATGTCGCCACCCTGGATGCGTTCGGCGTGATCGATATCCGTGACCGCATCAAGGATGTGATCAAGACCGGTGGCGAGTGGGTCTCGTCCCTGGCCCTGGAAGACCTGGTCAGCCGCCACCCGGCGGTACGCGAAGTAGCGGTGGTGGGGATGGCCGACCCGCAGTGGGGCGAGCGCCCGTTTGCCCTGTTGGTGTTGCGTGATGGCCATGTGATAGGGGCTCGTGAGCTCAAGGAACACCTCAAACCGTTCGTTGAATTGGGCCACTTGAGCAAGTGGGCGATTCCGAGCCAGATCGCCGTTGTTACTGAAATTCCCAAGACCAGCGTCGGCAAGCTCGACAAAAAACGTATCCGTATCGACATCATCGAATGGCAGGCCAACAACAGCACGTTCCTGTCGACCCTCTGACGCCGCTTGCCGTCCCCGTTCGGGGGCGGCAATGCTCTATCTCAGGCCTTTACTTGTGATTTGTGGAATTTCAGCCATCCTTGCCGCGTCGACCTTCGTCGGCGTGGCGAAAGGGTCGGGGCAGACGGGTTGGTGATGCAAATCACACTTTAGAGGGATCAAGCACTACCCCCTGCTGGCTATAGTCCCTTCCAGAGTTTTTCGCGGATGTTGCGCTTCGGGTGAAGGTGGCCCGGTTGTCGCTCGGCATTGGAATCGTTGTATCCCGGCCGTTACATGCATCTTCCGAAAGAGCTCACTGCCATAACAATAAAATGCACATGGAGTAGCGTCGATGACCTCAGTAAACCAGTTCTGGCGCCGGGCACGTCTGCCCCTGGCCGTCAGTCTCGCTTCTACGCTCGCCGGGCCCGCATTCGGCGTCAGTTTCAACATTGGTGAAATCGAAGGGAGTTTTGACTCATCCCTGTCGGTAGGCGCCAGTTGGAGCACGTCCAAGGCCAATCGCGACCTGATCGGCGCCAACAACGGCGGCAGGGGCCTGTCCCAGACCTCCGATGACGGCCACCTGAACTTCAAGCGCGGAGAAACCTTTTCGAAGATCTTCAAGGGCATCCACGACCTGGAACTGAAGTACGGCGACACCGGTGTGTTTGTGCGTGGCAAGTACTGGTACGACTTTGAACTCAAGGACGAAAGCCGTCCGTTCAAGGACATCAGCGACAACAACCGCAAGGAAGGCGCCAAGTCTTCCGGCGGGCAGATCCTCGATGCGTTCGTCTACCACAACTATTCGATCGCCGACGCGCCGGGTTCCGTGCGTTTCGGCAAGCAGGTCGTGAGCTGGGGCGAGAGTACCTTCATTGGCGGCGGTATCAACTCGATCAACCCGATCGACGTGTCGGCGTTTCGTCGTCCGGGGGCCGAGATCAAGGAAGGCCTGATTCCGGTCAACATGTTCTACGTGTCGCAGACGCTGACCGATAACTTGTCGGCCGAGGCGTTTTACCAGTTGGAATGGGACCAGACCGTCACCGACAACTGCGGCACCTTCTTCTCGCAGCCGGACGTGATTTCCGACGGCTGCAGCAACAACCTGCGGGTACTGAACAAGCGCTCGACCATCCCTGCCGCAGCGCTGCCGACCCTGGGTGCGCTGGGTGTGGACGTCAACAGCGAAGGCGTACTCGTGCGCCGTGGCCCGGACCGTGATGCCCGCGACAGCGGCCAGTTCGGCGTGGCCATGCACTATAACTTCGAGCCGCTGGATACCGAATTCGGCGCCTACTTCATGAACTACCACAGCCGTGCGCCGATCTTCAGCGCACAGGGCGCGCCATCGGCAGCCTACACCCGTCCGCTGGGCCCGCTGGGGGCATTGCGTCCGCTGATCGTGGCGGGCAGTTCGAACTACTTCGTCGAGTATCCGGAAGATATCCGCCTCTACGGTCTGAGTTTCTCCACCACATTGCCCACCGGCACCGCGTGGAGCGGTGAGTTGAGCTACCGGCCGAATGCGCCGGTGCAGTTGAGCACCACCGACATTCTGTTCGCCGGTGTCACGCCGATCCCGGGCTTTGGCAATGCGTCCGTGCTCAAGGGCACGCCGGGCCAGGACCTGCACGGTTACAACCGCAAGGAAGTGACCCAGTTCCAGACCACCTTCACGCACTTCTTCGACCAGGTGATGGGCGCCAGCCGCCTGACCACTGTCGGTGAAATCGGCGTGACCCATGTGGGTGGCCTGGAAAGCAAATCCCAGGCCCGCTATGGCCGCGACCCGGTCTTTGGCCCTGGCAGCTTGCCAGGTGGGTTCTGCAACGCCCTCAACAATTCAACCGCAACCGGTGCGGGCCTGCCCAACGCAGCCGGCCTGAACACCAACTGCAACAACGACGGCTACACCACCGCAACGTCCTGGGGCTACCGCGCCCGTGCCATCTGGGAATACCCGGACGTGTTCGCCGGCGTCAACCTCAAGCCCAACGTGGCCTGGTCCCATGACGTCAAAGGTTACTCGCCAGGCCCCGGCGGCAACTTCGAAGAGGGGCGCAAGGCGGTCAGCCTGGGCCTGGATGCCGAATACCAGAACACCTACACCGCCAGCCTGGCCTACACCAACTTCTTTGGTGGCAAGTTCAGCACGGTGAATGACCGCGATTTCGTCGCCCTGAGCTTCGGCGCCAACTTCTAAGCACACTCTTTTCAAGTGGTATGTATTCAGGAAGTCCAGAACATGAAAATAACTAAAAGTCTGTTGCACGTGGGTGTGCTTGGGCTGTCGATCCTGGCGAGCAACGTCATGGCGGCGGTGTCGGCGGATGAAGCCGCCAAGCTGGGCACCAGCCTGACCCCGATGGGCGCCGAAATGGCCGGGAACGCAGCCGGTACCATCCCCAAATGGTCGCCGATGCCGGTGAACGCAGGAGCGGTGGATGCCAAGGGTTTCCTGGCCAACCCGTACGCCAGCGAACAACCGCAGTTCACCATCACCGCGCAGAACGTCGAGCAATACAAAGACAAACTGGCCCCCGGGCAGTACGCGATGTTCAAGCGTTACCCGGACAGCTTCAAGATGCCGGTGTACCCGACCCATCGCGGCGCCACGGTGCCGGCTGACGTGTTCGCCTCCATCAAGAAAAACGCCACCACGACCAACCTGGTGTCCGGCGGCAACGGCCTGGAAAACTTCGAGACGGCGGTGCCGTTCCCGATTCCGAAAAGCGGCGTCGAGGTGATCTGGAACCACATCACCCGTTATCGCGGCGGTAGCGTCACGCGCCTGGTGACCCAGGCCACCCCGCAAACCAACGGTTCCTACAGCCTGGTGTACTTCCGCGACCAATTCGTGTTCCGCGACAAAATGAAGGACTTCGACCCGAAAAACCCCGGCAACGTACTGTTCTACTTCAAGCAGCAAGTCACCGCGCCGGCGCGTCTGGCCGGTGGTGTGCTGCTGGTGCACGAGACCCTGGACCAGGTCAAGGAACCGCGTTCGGCGTGGGTCTACAACGCCGGGCAACGCCGCGTGCGCCGGGCGCCGCAGGTGTCCTATGACGGGCCGGGCACGGCCGCCGATGGCCTGCGCACCTCCGACAACCTCGACATGTACAACGGCGCGCCGGACCGCTACGACTGGAAACTGGAAGGCAAGAAGGAAATCTACATCGCCGCCAACAGCTACAAGATCGACGATCCGAAGTTGAAATACGCCGACATCATCAAGGCCGGCCACATCAACCAGGACCTGACGCGCTACGAGCTGCGCCGTGTCTGGCATGTGGTCGCGACCTTGAAGGAAGGCCAGCGCCACATCTATGCCAAACGTGACTTCTACATCGACGAGGACACCTGGCAAGCTGCGGTGATCGACCATTACGACGGCCGTGGCCAACTGTGGCGCGTCGCCGAAGCCCATGCCGAGAACTACTACGACAAGCAAGTGCCGTGGTATGCCCTGGAAACCCTCTACGACCTGCAATCGGGCCGCTACCTGGCCCTGGGCATGAAGAACGAAGAGAAGCAGGCGTATGACTTCGGCTTCACCGCCACCACCAGCGACTTCACCCCGGCAGCCCTGCGCCAGGACGGCGTTCGCTAACCTGCGCTGATCCTCAAATGTGGGAGGGGGCTTGCCCCCGATAGCGGCGCGACAGTCGATGCATGTATTGACTGACCCACCGCCATCGGGAGCAAGCTCCCTCCCACATTTTGTTTGGGGTGTCTGTAGGGATATTTTTTGTCGCAGTTCTTTTTCAGACATTTGTTGCAAAGATCTACAATCCCGCCGCTTTTACCGCTAGTCTGCGGACATCTGCAATGCCGACAACAGCCTTCTACAAGAGCCCGGCGATGACTGATCTGTCCCGAATCCAGGGGCCTGCCGGCGCGGTAATTCCGAGCCTGGAAGGCCGTTTCTACAGGCCGCCGTTGCCCGACGGTTACGTGCTGCGCCCACGCCTGTGCGAACGCCTGGGCGCCGGCCTTGAGGGGCGGCTGTTGCTGGTCAGCGCGCCGGCGGGGTTCGGCAAGAGTTCCCTGGCGGTCGAGTTCTGCCAGAGCCTGCCGGCCCACTGGCAAAACCTGTGGCTGGGCCTGAGCCCACGGGACAACGACCCTGGCCGTTTTCTCGAGCGCCTGCTCGAAGGCTTGCGCGCGTATTTCCCGCAACTGGGTGCCCAGTCCCTGGGCTTGCTGAAAATGCGTCAGCGTCACCAACCCTTCGCCTTTGAAGAATGGCTCGATGGCCTGCTCGATGAGCTGACGGTGCATTTGTCTGTCCACGCGCCGCTGCTGCTGGTGCTCGATGACTACCATTTGGCCCAGGGGCCGGTGCTGGACCGTTGCCTGCAATTTTTCCTCAATCATTTGCCCGATGGCCTGGTGATGCTGGTTACCAGCCGCCAGCGTCCGGACTGGCACCTGGCGCGCCTGCGCCTGTCGCGGCACCTGCTGGAACTGCATGAGCAGGACCTGCGCCTGACCCATGACGAATCCCTGGCCGTGCTGCACCGGCACAGCAGTTCGCTGCGCGGTGAGGCCCTGGAGAACCTGATCCGACGCAGTGAGGGCTGGGTCGCCGGCCTGCGCTTCTGGCTGCTGGCGGCCTCCGAAGCCGGCAGCGACGGTGCCTTGCCCCAGGGCCTGAACGGCGGCGAAGGACTGATTCGCGATTATTTGCTGGAAGAGGTCATCGACTGCCTGCCTGCGCAGGTGCAGGCGTTTCTGTATGACACCGCGTCCCAGGAGCGTTTCTGCAGCGAGCTGTGCGACGCGATCCGCGAGGCCCATGACAGCCCGGAAATCCTGCGCTACCTGCAGGCCCACCAGGTATTTCTGGTGCCGTTGGATGAACAGGGCCACTGGTACCGTTACCACCATTTGTTTTCCGACCTGCTGCGCGCGCGCCGCGAGAAGAGCGCCACCTTGCCCCTGGCCAGTCTGCACCTGCGGGCCTGTCGCTGGTTCAACGCCCAGGGGCTGATCGATGAGGCGGTGGAGCAGGCGCTGCGGGCCGGTCATCTGGATGTGGCGGCGAACCTGGTGCAGAACCTGTCCGAGGAGCAACTGCTGGCGGAACAGAATATCGGCATGTTGCTGCGCTGGAAAATGGACTTGCCCGACAGCCTGTTGATCAGCACGCCGCGCTTGATCGTGCTCTACAGTTGGGCGCTGGGGTTGGCGTGCCAGTTGGACGCGGCGCAGGAATTATCCAGCTACCTCAGTCGTTTCCTGCCGGCGCCGTCGGCCACCGCGCAGAAATCCATGCTGGCCCAATGGCTGGCACTGAGCGGGATCATCGCCCGCGGGCGAGGGGACCGTGAATTGACCCAGCGCTATTGCAGCGAAGCCCTGGAAAGCCTGCCCCACAAGCGTTATGGCCAGCGCCTGATGTGCCTGTCGACCTTGTCCAACCTGGCGATCGTCGATGCCGATCTCTGGCGTGCCCGTGGCCTGAATCGTGAGTCCCTTGAATTGGCGCAGCGTGTCGGTAACCCGCTGTTTGAAGCCCTGGCCCATTACGACCGCGCCCGGGTGCTGCAGGCGCGCGGCGAGGTCCTGCGTGCCCTGGACGAAGTGCGCCAGGGCCTGCAGCGCCTGCACGGGCTGGCGGCTCAGCGGCTGTATGCCGTGCGCGCGCGGTTGTCGCTCTATGAAGGTTTCCTGTTGCTGCTGCGTTACCAGCCCGAAGCCGGCCTTGCGCGGTTGCGCGCCGGCCTGACTGAAGCCCGCGCCTGCCGGGATATCAGCGTGCTGATCGGACATTGTGTGATCGCCAGCTTCGAAGGCCGGCGTGGCGATTTTTCCACGGCCTTTGCCGAACTGGCCGAGGCTGAACGCCTGATGCACATCTGGGACGTGCCGCCGATCTACTACCTGGCGATGATCACCCTGATCAAATGCGAGCTGTGGCTGGCCCAGGGCCGTACCGACCTGGCCGAGGCCTGGCTGGCCCGGCTGGGACAGACCTACACCGGTGAGCAGGCCGCCGCCGCACCGGAGTTTCACCCGCACTTGCCGCAACATGTGGAGCTGCAACAGGCCGCGCTGGATGCCATTCGCCAACAGCCCGACAAGGCGCTGCAACGGCTTGAGGACGTGGCGCAACAGGCGCTCAACAGCGGTCGCCAGATAATCGCCCTGATCGCCCTGGCCCAGCAGGCGCATTTGTTGCTGGCGTGTGGTCAGCAAACCAGGGCCGGGTTGGTGCTGGCCCGCGCCCTCGAAGCCGGCACCGGGGGCGCACTGCAACCGTTCCAGCGGTTGCTGGAGCAATACCCGCAGTGGATGCGCGAGCAGTTGGGCAAGCATCCACACGTTCTGCTGAACCAGGCCTTGCTGGCGTTGCTACCGGCAGTCACCTGTGTTGAAAGCGCGCCTCATCATGAAACCCTGAGCACACGTGAGCTGGCGGTACTGCAACTGATCGCCCAGGGCTGTTCCAACCAGGAGATCAGCAACCAGCTGTTCATTTCCCTGCACACCGTGAAAACCCACGCCAGCCATATCAACAGCAAGCTCGGCGTGGAGCGCCGTACCCAGGCGGTGGCGCGGGCCAAGTCGATGGGGCTGTTGGGCTGATGGCGCTGCGCATTGTGCATCGTTTAATTAAACGACCCACCGCTGTCGGGACCACGTACCTCCCGAACCTGAATGATCCATGGCCTGGCTCCGGTTTGCGCCTCGCTCACGGAATTTTTACCGCTTGTCGTGTTCCAAACCCGGCACAGGCCCGTTGCCCACGTCCTCTGCATCACCGAATGCAAAAAGTAGGAGCTTCCTTCATGTTCACTCCGCGTCGTCTGCTTGTTGTTGCTACCGCCGTAGCCCTTTTATCCGGCTGCGCTTCACCTAATCCTTATGATGGCAGCCAGGGACAGGCCGGCAATGGTTCCGAGAGCGGCATGAGCAAGACCGCCAAGTACGGCGGCCTCGGCGCGCTGGCCGGGGCATTGGCCGGTGCGGCCATCGACCATAACAACCGTGGCAAGGGCGCGCTGATTGGCGCAGTGGTCGCGGGCGCCGGCGCTGCAGGCTATGGCTACTACGCCGACCAGCAAGAGAAAAAACTGCGCGAAAGCATGGCCAATACCGGCGTTGAAGTGCAACGCCAGGGTGACCAGATCAAGTTGATCATGCCCGGCAATATCACCTTCGCCACCAACTCCGACGCTATCGCCAGCAGCTTCTACCAGCCGCTGAACAACCTGGCCAACTCCCTCAAGCAGTTCAACCAGAACACCATCCAGATCGTTGGCTACACCGACAGCACCGGCAGTCGCCAGTTGAATATGGACCTGTCCCAGCGCCGTGCGCAGAGCGTGGCCAACTACCTGACTTCCCAAGGCGTCAGTGCCGCCAACCTGAGCGCACGCGGTGCCGGCCCGGATAATCCGATTGCCAGTAACGCCGACGTCAATGGTCGTGCCCAGAACCGTCGTGTAGAAGTGAACCTTGGTCCGATCCCGGGCCAGCAGTACGGCCAGCCGGGCGCCCAGCAACAGGCGCCGCAGCAGAACAACCAGTTCCAGGGCAACCCGTACTCGCAATACCAGTAAACAACCGATACAAAAAAGGGCGCCGTGCAGTCAATGCACGGCGCCCTTTTTCATGGCTGACGATCACCTGGGCACTGACGGTTACATCAGTCGATGTATTCGAACACCTTCACGATTTTCTGCACACCCGACACGCCCTGTACCAGATTGGCCGCGCGAGTGGCTTCAGCCTGGGTCAGCAGGCCCATCATGTAGACGATGCCGTTGTCGGTGACGATCTTGATGCGCGAGCCCGGCACGGCGCTGTCGGTAAGCATCTGCGCTTTGATCTTGGTGGTCAGCAACGCATCGTTGCTGATCGCCAGCAGGGTGATCGGGTCCATGACCTGCAGTTCGTTGTGCACCTTCTTGACCCGCTGCACCGTCGAGGCAGCCTGTTCGGCCTGGGCCTTGAGCTCTTCGCGCGGAGTCTGGCCGGCCAGCAGCACGACGCCGTTGAAGCTGGTCACGACGATGCGCGATGCGCCATTACCCAGGTCCGTGGCCGCTTTGGCGACGTTGACCTTGACCTTGGTTTCGATCAGCGAGTCATCGATGGTGCTGCCGAATGTGCGTGTGCCCCGGTCGTCCTGGATGGGGGTGTCCCGTGTTGCGGTGATTGCCGTGCTGCAACCGCTGATGGCAAGGCACAGCGTGATGGCCAAAAGGCTAAGGCGGTTAACGGTCATTCTTCACTCCCGAACAGTTGGCTGTCGATCAGATCGCACAGGCAGTGGATCGCCAGCAGGTGGACTTCTTGAATGCGTGCAGTGACATTGGCCGGGACGCGAATCTCCACGTCCTCAGGCAGCAGCAATGAGGCCATGCCGCCGCCGTCGCGCCCGGTCAAGGCTACGACAATCATTTCGCGATCATGTGCGGCCTGGATCGCTTGAATGATGTTCGCCGAGTTGCCGCTGGTGGAAATCGCCAGCAACACATCGCCCGGCTGGCCGAGGGCGCGGATCTGTTTGGAGAAGATTTCGTTGTAGCTGTAGTCGTTGGCGATCGAGGTGATCGTCGACGTGTCGGTGGTCAGGGCGATCGCCGGCAGGCTCGGGCGCTCGCGCTCGAAGCGGTTGAGCAGCTCGGAGGAAAAATGCTGGGCGTCACCGGCCGAGCCGCCGTTACCGCACGAAAGCATTTTGCCTTCGTTGAGCAAGGCATTGACCATGACCTGACTGGCTTGCTCGATGTGCGGTGCAAGTACGTCCATCGCCTGTTGCTTGGTGTCGATGCTGGCCTGGAAAAGCTGGCGAATTCGGGATTGCATGTCCATCTGTGTGACCTTAATTAGCGCGGCTGTTTGACACGGAAATGTGCAGCCCGCAAAGCAAAGAGCAAAAGTGTGTGGTGAAGGTGCCGGGTGAGTCAGCTGTCGAAGGCATCTTTGAGCCAGTTCAGATCAGCAGGGCCCGACGGTGTGCTTTCTATGGCAACCACATCGAAACGGCAGGGGGAATTGGCCCAGCGATGCTCTTTTAACAGGAAAAACTGCGCGGCGAGTATCAGCTTCTGACGCTTGCGCCCATCGATACTGGCGAGCGCGCCACCCCATTGTGCGTGTTTTCTGTAGCGGACTTCGACGAATACTACTGTATCGCCGTCAAGCATGACCAGATCAAGCTCACCGCGTTTACATAACCAGTTCTGCGCCAGAAGACGCAGACCCTGTTGCTGCAGGTAGCTCAATGCTTGGTGTTCGGCATCCTTGCCGCTTTGTGCGCTGGACCGCTCGGGCATCAGCGCGGGGTGTCCGGCAGGCGTTGGATTTCGCCGCCGACAAACTTCGCCCAAGGCATCTGGCGGTCAACGCGCTGGTTGGCGCCGATGCCCAGGTTACCGGAGAGACCGTCGACCCGGGTGTCCGGCAGCGCCTTGAGCTGGCCCAGGCGTGGCGCCAGGCGATAGGCATCGACGCCCATCGCGTAGAGCCGGCCCAGGCTGCCATTGGCTTGCGGCCATTGTGCGGCAACCTGGTTGCGCAGCGGGTCGGTGGTGTTGAGCAACCAAGGGGTTTCGCAGAACATCACGTTGGTCATGTCCAGGTACTGGTTGCGGTCGCCGCTGGCGCTGAATACGTGGGAAGTCGCGTAGACAGGCACATCACCGGCGTATTGGAAGTTCAGGGTCGGCTTGATCTGCTGGGCCAGTTGCGGGGTCACGGCCAGGAAGATGAACTCGATGTCCTGGCGACGCGACGGCTGGGCGGCAACGTCAGTACCGACGGTGCTTTGCAGGCTCTTGGCGCGGCCTTCGCTCTTGCGCAGCTGGAACAGGTCAGCGATCTGCTGGGCCAAAGCCACCGGCTGATCGACGTACTCGACGCCCATGACGGTGCCGCCGTTGGCTTCCCAATCCTGACGGAACGCTTTGTACACACGCTCGCCCCATTCGCCACGGGGCACCATGGCGGCGGCGCGGTGCAGGCCGTCGGCCCGGGCGCGGCGCGACACTTCACGGGCTTCGTCTTCAGCGGCCAGGCCGAACTGGAACAGTTGCGCCGGGCCTTGATCGGTTTCGCTGTAGTTCAGCGCCAGGGTGGTGATGGGGAGTTGCGGGCGAGCACTGAGCTGTTTGACCAGCGGCTTTTCCAGTGGGCCGACCACCAGTTGCACGCCGGCGGCCTGGGCCTTGGCGTAGAAGTCGTCGATGGAGGTCAGGCGCGAGCTGTCGTAAAACTCAATCACGGGCGGTTTCTGCCCGGCCTGTTCGGCCTGGTAGTGCGCGGCCATGAAGCCTTCACGCAACGCCTTGCCGACGGCCGCCAGGGCGCCTTCCTGCGGCAGCAACAGGGCGATCTTGTTGAGCGGCTGGCTGGCCAGTTCCTTGAGTTTGGTCAGCGGCGTCGGCAATTGCACCGCCGCCGGATGGCCCGGGTTGCGCGCACGCCAGGTGTCGATGGCGGTTTGCTGTTGTTCCAGTGTGCCGGCGCCCTTGACCGCCTGGGCCAGGGTGATCCAGCCGTCCAGCGTCGGGTTGCCGGTCGCTTGCAACTGCTCGGACGGCAGTGCGGCAATCAGCGCCCAGATCGCTTCGTGATTGTTGTTGGCCGCGTCGCCGCTGAGCAGAGGCGCCATGGCGACACGCTCGCGCGCCGCAGCCAGGGTCTGGCCGTCGGCTTCATAGGCGCGGGCATGCACGGTGCCGGTGCGGACCTGCTGATCGGCCGGCAGCTCCTTCAGGCTTTGCAGGCTGGGATGGTCCAACGCCGTCAAGGCAGCCTTGGGCTGGTTGCGGGTCATCGCCAGTTCCGCTGCCAGGGTGCTGGCAAATATCTGCCCGGCTGGCTTCAGCACATTCAGGGGCACCTGGGCCAGGATCTGCGAGGAACGGCCAGCATTGTTCTGCCGGTAGGCCAGGTCAGCCGCACTCAGGCGCAGCAATGCGGCCTTTTCCGGCGTGCTGGCGGCCGTGGCCTGTTCAAGCAATTGCTCGATACTGGCATCCGGGGTGCGTGGAAGGTCGCCAAGACTCGACGAGGGCGAGCTGGCGCAAGCGGCCAGCAAGGCAGCGAGGCAGAGGGCGGAGAGCAGCCGCAGGCAAGCGATCATGTAAGTGTTCCTGATACCGATCAAATTAGCGTGGAAGTGTACCCAAGCACTGGCTCAGGCGCGATGTTCGTGGCGTGAAACCGTGGATTTAGGTCGTGCAATTGTTGCCGGTTGCTAACAATGGCTGAAACGACATCCGCCGTGACGGCATATTTTCAGCGCGTCGACGCGCTACAATGTGGCTTTTGCCAATCATCGAGGTGTGCGTTTTGACTGCTCCAGGTCCTTTGAATTCCACTGCAGGCTCGCTTTTTGTCGTGGCGACGCCGATTGGCAACCTGGACGACATCAGTGCGCGGGCATTGAAGGTGTTGCGCGAGGTCAAATTGATCGCGGCGGAAGACACGCGGCACTCCCAACGGTTGATGCAGCATTTTGGTATCAGCACGCCACTGGCGGCGTGCCATGAACACAACGAGCGCGAGGAGGGCAGCCGTTTTATCACCCGTTTGCTGGCGGGTGATGATGTTGCGCTGATCTCCGATGCGGGCACGCCGCTGATTTCCGACCCCGGGTACCATCTGGTCCGCCAGGCGCGCGCCGCAGGTATCAATGTAGTGCCTGTTCCGGGAGCGTGCGCGCTGATTGCTGCATTATCTGCAGCCGGCTTGCCGTCGGACCGTTTTATCTTCGAAGGCTTCCTGCCCGCCAAGACCGTAGGGCGTCGCGCCCGTCTCCAGGCGTTGAAGGAAGAGCCGCGCACCCTGATTTTCTACGAAGCCCCGCACCGCATCCTGGAATGCCTGCAGGATATGGAGCTGGTGTTCGGCGGCGAGCGCCTGGCGCTGCTGGCGCGTGAGTTGACCAAGACCTTCGAGACCCTCAAGGGCCTGCCCCTGGAAGAGCTGCGCGGGTTTGTCGAAGGCGACAGCAATCAGCAGCGTGGCGAGTGCGTCGTGCTGGTGGCCGGCTGGACGGCTCCCGAGAGTGAGGACGCAGTCGGTAGCGAAGCCATGCGCATCCTCGATTTGCTGTTAAAGGAAATGCCGCTCAAGCGCGCCGCTGCCCTGGCGGCGGAAATTACCGGGGTGCGCAAGAATGTGTTGTATCAAGCCGCGCTCGATAAACAGAAAGCCGAATAGTTCCGGGGCCGGGCCGGTGTTTCGTCCGAACGTGATGGCAATGCTGCACTTTTAATACTTGTCCTGAAGCCGTCGTGCCGTTAACCTGCGCGGCGGAGAGTCGATTGGACAGTCGCTGCCTTCTATGAAAATTAGGGGGGGGAGGAAAGTCCGGGCTCCATAGGGCGAAGTGCCAGGTAATGCCTGGGAGGCGTGAGCCTACGGAAAGTGCCACAGAAAATAACCGCCTAAGCACTTCGGTGCCGGTAAGGGTGAAAAGGTGCGGTAAGAGCGCACCGCACGACTGGCAACAGTTCGTGGCTAGGTAAACCCCACTTGGAGCAAGACCAAATAGGGTCCCAAGGCGTGGCCCGCGCTGGGACCGGGTAGGTTGCTAAAGATGTCCAGTGATGGCCATCGTAGACGAATGACTGTTCAAGACAGAACCCGGCTTACAGATCGACTCTCCACCTTTTTTCCTTCCATCCGTACCTCGGGTGGAAACCGGTAGTAACGCAAGAATCCCTCCCTGCCAAATCATTGGCAGATGCGTCTTCGTAATACCAAAAAAATCTTACTCTTAATAAATTACTTTAACTTTGAGCCTCAGCTCTTTGAGTTGGCTGCGCTTGTTGAGTCAAAAACAACGCTGAAGTCGGGTTTCTCCTCTCTTTACGCTCGTAAATCTCCGTTCTGTAAGGCTTTTCCTTCTATCCGCGCCTTGACGGTGTGGTGGGCGCATTCCTATAGTGTGCGCAAGTGGCGGAAAGTGGCACAAAGTGGGTTTTTTGAACGTAAAACGCTAAAATTTGGAGAAACGCATCTGTGTTTCGCGGAGCTAACGCTATCAGTCTCGATGCAAAAGGCCGTCTCGCTATGCCGAGCCGGTATCGTGACGAGCTCATTTCGCGAAGTTCAGGGCAGTTAATCATCACGATTGACGCTGTTGACCCTTGTTTATGTGTTTACCCCCTCGATGAGTGGGAGTTGATCGAAACCAAGTTGCGCGCGCTGCCTTCATTGCGTGAAGAAAACCGCCGCCTGCAGCGTTTGCTGATCGGTAATGCCGTCGACCTTGAACTCGATGGCAGCGGTCGTTTCCTGGTGCCTCCGCGGTTGCGCGAATACGCCAGGCTCGACAAGCGCGCGATGCTGGTAGGCCAATTGAACAAGTTCCAATTGTGGGACGAAGATGCCTGGGATGCTGTTTCTGCAGCTGACCTGGCTGCTATTCAACAACCGGGCGCCATGCCTGATGAACTGCGTGATTTGATCCTGTGACTATTGATAGCGGCTTTAACCACATCACCGTACTGCTTGACGAAGCCGTTGAGGCTCTCGCCGTACGCGCGGATGGCTGCTATCTGGATGGCACCTTCGGCAGGGGCGGGCACAGTCGGTTGATACTCAGCCAGCTCGGGCCCGACGGTAAACTCCTCGGGTTCGACAAAGACCCTCAAGCGATTGCCACCGGGCAAGCGCTAGCGGCCGAAGACGGCCGCTTTGTCGTTGTGCAGCGCAGCTTTGCCGAGCTTGGCGCCGAAGTCGCCGAGCGCGGCATGGCGGGCAAGGTGGCCGGGGTTCTGCTCGACCTGGGCGTGTCTTCGCCGCAGCTCGATGACCCGGAGCGCGGCTTCAGCTTCATGAACGACGGCCCCCTCGACATGCGCATGGACCCGACGCGTGGCGTCAGCGCCGCGCAGTTCATCGCCACCGCGCCAGTCGAAGAAATCGCCCGGGTGTTCAAGGAATACGGTGAAGAGCGCTTCGCCGGCCGCATGGCCCGCGCCGTGGTCGAGCGCCGCGAGATCCAGCCGTTCGAACGCACCGCCGACCTGGCCGAAGTGCTCAAGGTCGCCAATCCGGCCTGGGAGAAGGGCAAGAACCCGGCGACCCGTGCGTTCCAGGGCTTGCGCATTCACGTCAACAACGAATTGGGCGATCTGGAGGCCGGCCTCGAGGCTGCCCTCGAGGCGCTGGAAGTGGGCGGTCGCCTGGTGGTGATCAGTTTCCATTCCCTGGAAGACCGCATCGTCAAACTGTTCATGCGGCGTCTGGTCAAGGGCGAATCGGACAACCTGCCGCGCAACCTGCCGGTGCGTTTCGAAGCCTTTGTGCCGAAAATCAAAATCCATGGCAAAGCGCAGTTCGCCTCTGAAGCCGAACTCAAGGCCAACCCACGTTCCCGTAGCGCCGTCATGCGCGTCGCGGAGAAGTTGCGGTGAGCAAGCTTTTCGCCAAACCCCTGCCGGGCGGCAGCTTCTTTATGTTGCTGCTGTTTGTCGGCGTGCTGGTGTCCGCGATTGCGGTGTCCTACAGCGCGCATTGGAACCGTCAGTTGCTCAATACCCTCTACGGGGAATTGAGCGTGCGCGACAAGGCGCAGGCGGAATGGGGTCGGCTGATCCTGGAGCAGAGCACCTGGACGGCCCATAGCCGTATCGAAGTGCTGGCCACAGAACAACTGAAAATGCACATTCCGGGCGCTGCCGACGTTCGCATGGTGGCGCCATGATGAAGCTCGAGGGCGCACTCTACCCATGGCGCTTCCGTCTGATGCTCGGCTTGCTGGCGTTGATGGTAGGCGCGATCGTCTGGCGGATCTTCGACCTGCAGGTGGTCGACCGTGACTTCCTGATCGGCCAGGGCGACGCCCGTAGCTTGCGACATATCCCGATTCCCGCGCACCGCGGCCTGATCACCGACCGTAACGGCGAGCCCCTGGCCGTGAGTACGCCGGTGACCACCCTGTGGGCCAACGCCAAGGAATTGCAAGTGGCCAAGGACAAGTGGCCCGAACTCGCCGCTGCCCTGGGGCAGGATCGCAAAGCCCTGACCGAGCGCCTGGAAGCCCAGGCCAATAAAGAATTCATCTACCTGGTTCGCGGGCTCACCCCTGAGCAGGGTCAGCAAGTGCTCGACCTTAAAATTCCCGGTGTCTACGGCATCGAGGAATTTCGTCGTTTCTACCCGGCCGGGGAAACCACTGCGCACATGGTCGGTTTTACCGATATCGATGACCATGGCCGCGAAGGCGTCGAGTTGGCCTACGACGAATGGCTGGCCGGGGTTCCGGGCAAGCGCCAGGTCATCAAGGACCGGCGCGGCAGACTGATCAAGGATGTACAGGTCACCAAGAACGCCAAGGCCGGCAAGCCCTTGGCGTTGTCGATTGACTTGCGCCTGCAGTACCTGGCCAACCGTGAGCTGCGTAACGCGATCATCGAGAACGGCGCAAAAGCCGGCAGCCTGGTGATCATGGACGTGAAGACCGGCGAGATCCTCGCCATGGTCAACCAGCCGACGTACAACCCGAACAACCGTCGCAACCTGCAACCGGCGATGATGCGCAACCGCGCCATGATCGACGTGTTCGAGCCGGGTTCGACCATGAAAGCCATCTCCATGAGCGCCGCACTGGAAACCGGACGCTGGAAGCCCAGCGACAAGGTCGAGGTGTATCCAGGTACGTTGCAGTTGGGCAAATACACCATTCGTGACGTGTCCCGTACCGAGGGCCCGGTGCTGGACCTGACCGGCATCCTGATCAACTCCAGTAACGTGGGCATGAGCAAGGTCGCCTTTGATATCGGCGGCGAGACCATCTACCACCTGGCGCAAAAAATCGGCCTGGGTCAACCCACCGGGCTCGACTTCCCCGGTGAGCGCGTAGGCAACCTGCCGAACTACCGCGACTGGAAAAAAGCCGAGACCGCCACGCTATCCTACGGCTACGGCCTGTCGGTGACCGCGATCCAGCTGGCCCATGCTTTCTCTGTATTGGCCAATAACGGCCGCATGGTTCCGCTGAGCCTGATCCATGTCGACGAAGCGCCGAAAGCCACCCAGGTGATCCCGGAAAAAGTCGCCAAGACCATGCAAGGCATGCTGCAACAAGTGATCGAGGCGCCGCGTGGTGTATTCCGCGCCCAGGTGCCGGCTTATCACGTGGCCGGCAAGTCCGGTACCGCACGTAAAACCTCGGTTGGTACCAAGGGCTATGCGGAAAATTCCTATCGCTCGCTGTTCGCCGGTTTCGGCCCGATGAGCGACCCACGCTACGCCATCGTCGTGGTGATCGATGAACCGAGCAAGGCCGGTTACTTCGGTGGCCTGGTCTCGGCGCCGGTGTTCAGCAAAGTCATGTCCGGCACCCTGCGCCTGATGAACATCACGCCGGACAATCTGCCGCCGACCCAGCAAGCGAACGCCGCACCGCCGGTAGCCGCTGTAAAAGCCAATGGAGGGCGCGGCTGATGTCTCTTAGCCTGAACAAGATTTTTGCCCACGCCGGCCGCGATCTGTTGATCCGCGAGTTGAGCCTGGACAGCCGCACGGTACGCGCCGGTGACTTGTTCCTGGCGGTGCCTGGTGGCAAATTCGATGGCCGTGCGCACATCGCCGATGCCCTGCAGCGTGGCGCTGCCGCCGTGGCCTATGAAGTGGATGGCGCCACTGTGCTGCCAATCACCGATGTGCCGTTGATTCCGGTGAAGAACCTGGCCGCCCAGCTGTCCGACATCGCCGGGCGCTTCTATGGCGAGCCGAGCCGCCACCTCAACCTGGTGGGCGTAACCGGCACCAACGGCAAGACCAGCGTCACTCAGTTGGTCGCCCAGGCGCTTGACCTGCTGGGCCAGCATTGCGGCATCGTCGGTACCCTGGGCACCGGCTTTTATGGCGCGTTGCAAAGCGGCCTGCACACCACGCCGAACCCGATTGCCGTGCAGGCGACCCTGGCCGACCTGAAAAAGGCCGGTGCCAGGGCGGTTGCCATGGAAGTCTCGTCCCATGGCCTGGACCAGGGCCGCGTGACGGCGTTGGCGTTTGATGTGGCCGTGATGACCAACCTGTCCCGGGATCATCTGGACTACCACGGCACCATGGAGGCGTACGCCGCCGCCAAGGCCAAGCTGTTCGCCTGGAATGATCTGAAATGCCGGGTGGTCAACCTCGACGACGCGTTTGGCCGCCAGCTGGCTGCCCAAGACAGCGAAGCGCGCCTGATCAGCTACAGCCTGGAAGATTCCAGCGCCTACCTGTATTGCCGTGAGGCCCAATTCAATGACGAAGGCGTGCGCGCTACGTTGGTTACGCCTCAGGGCGAACACCATTTGCGCAGCACCTTGCTCGGTCGCTTCAACCTGAGCAACGTGCTCGCCGCTATCGGCGCGCTGCTCGGCCTGGATTACGCCCTCGACGAAATCCTCAAGGTGTTGCCGAAGCTGGAAGGCCCGGCCGGTCGCATGCAGCGCCTGGGTGGCGGCACACAACCGCTGGTGGTGGTCGACTACGCTCACACCCCTGACGCCCTGGAAAAAGTCCTGCTGGCGCTGCGCCCCCATGCCAAGGGCAAGCTGTTGTGCCTGTTCGGCTGCGGCGGCGACCGCGATCGCGGCAAGCGTCCGTTAATGGCCGAGATTGTCGAGCGCCTGGCTGACGGCGTGCTGGTGACCGACGACAACCCGCGCAGCGAAGAACCGGGGCGGATTTTCGACGATATCCGCCAAGGCTTCAAAGACACCGCCAACGTCACCTTCGTGGCCGGTCGCGGCACCGCCATCGCGCAATTGATCGCCAGCGCCAGCGCGGATGACGTGGTCGTGCTGGCCGGCAAGGGGCATGAGGATTACCAGGAGATCAACGGCGAGCGCCATGCCTTTTCCGATCTGGTCGAGGCGGATCGCGCCTTGACTGCCTGGGAGGTCGCCCATGCTTAAGGCGATGACATTCAGCGAACTGGCCCAGGCGTTGTCCGCCCGCGTGCTGTCCAGCGATTGCACGTTCGACGGCGTCAGTATCGACAGTCGCAACATCAAGCCGGGCCAGTTGTTCGTCGCCCTCGCAGGCCCGCGCTTCGATGGCCACGACTACCTTAACGAAGTCGCCGCCAAAGGCGCCGTGGGTGCCCTGGTGCAACGCGAAGTGGCACATGCCACCTTGCCGCAGCTGCTGGTCGCCGATACCCGCCTGGCCCTGGGCCAACTGGGCGCGCTGAACCGCGCCGCCTTCGACAAGCCGGTTGCCGCCGTCACCGGTTCCAGTGGCAAGACCACCGTCAAAGAGCTGTTGGCCGGTGTACTGCGCACGCGCGGGCCGGTGCTCGCTACCCGTGGCAACCTGAACAATGATTTCGGCGCACCGCTGACCCTGCTCGAACTGGCCCCGGAACACACGGCGGCGGTGATCGAGCTGGGCGCTTCACGCATCGGCGAGATTGCCTACACCGTGGCGCTGACCCAGCCTCACGTCGCCATTATCAATAACGCCGGCACCGCCCACGTCGGTGAGTTCGGTGGCCCGGAAAAAATCGTCGAAGCCAAGGGTGAAATCCTTGAAGGCCTCGACGCTTCGGGCACTGCTGTACTGAATCTGGATGACAAGGCTTTTGAGACCTGGCGTGCACGTGCCGCCGGTCGCAAGGTGCTGACGTTCGCCGTGCTGAACGCCGCGGCCGATTTCCACGCCTCCAACATTACCGTCGATGCACGGGGTTGCCCGTCCTTCACCTTGCACACGCCGCAAGGCAATGAGCACGTGCAACTGAACCTGCTGGGCAACCATAACGTCGCCAACGCCCTGGCCGCCGCCGCTGCCGCTTACGCCCTGGGCGTGTCGCTGTTCGGCATCGCCACAGGCCTGGGCGCGGTGCAGCCGGTCAAGGGGCGCACTGTTGCGCAATTGGCCAGTAACGGCATGCGCGTGATCGATGACACCTACAACGCCAACCCGTCTTCCATCAATGCCGCCGTGGACCTGCTCAACGGCTTCGATGGGCGCAAAGTGCTGGTACTGGGCGATATCGGCGAACTGGGCGACTGGGCCGAGCAAGGCCACCGCGAAGTCGGCGCCTATGCCGCCGGCAAAGTCGACGCGCTCTACGCAGTCGGCCCGAACATGGCTCACGCGGTAGACGCCTTCGGCCCCGGCGCGCGTCATTTCGCGACCCAGGCCGAATTGATCCAGGCGTTGACTGCGGCCGAGCACGATAAACACACAACCATTTTGATCAAGGGATCGCGCAGCGCGGTGATGGAAAACGTCGTCGCAGCCTTGTGTGGCTCAAGTACGGAGAAACATTAATGCTGCTGCTGCTGGCTGAGTATCTGCAACAGTTCCACAAAGGCTTCGCGGTCTTTCAGTACCTGACCCTGCGCGGGATCCTGGGTGTGCTGACCGCGCTGTGTTTGTCGCTGTTCCTGGGGCCGTGGATGATCCGCACCCTGCAGAACCTGCAAATTGGTCAATCGGTTCGCAATGACGGCCCGCAGTCGCACCTGTCCAAGTCCGGCACCCCGACCATGGGCGGTGCGTTGATTCTGTCGTCCATCGGCGTCAGCACCCTGCTCTGGGCGGACCTGCATAACCGCTATGTGTGGGTGGTGCTGCTGGTGACCCTGCTGTTCGGCGCCATCGGCTGGGTGGATGACTACCGCAAAGTGATCGAGAAAAACTCCAAGGGCCTGCCAAGCCGCTGGAAGTATTTCTGGCAATCGGTATTCGGCCTGGCGGCGGCGATCTTCCTCTACACCACCGCGCCTAGCGCTGTGGAAACCACCCTGATCATCCCGATGCTCAAGGACGCCAGCATTCCACTGGGCATCGGCTTCGTGGTGCTGACCTATTTCGTGATTGTCGGCTCCAGCAACGCGGTGAACCTGACCGACGGCCTCGACGGCCTGGCGATCATGCCGACGGTGATGGTGGGCGGCGCGCTCGGCATCTTCTGCTACCTGTCGGGTAACGTGAAATTCGCTGAATACCTGCTGATTCCCTATGTGCCGGGCGCGGGCGAGTTGATCGTGTTCTGCGGCGCGCTGATCGGTGCCGGCCTGGGGTTCCTGTGGTTCAACACCTACCCGGCGCAAGTGTTCATGGGCGACGTCGGCGCACTGGCGCTGGGCGCGGCACTGGGCACCATCGCGGTGATCGTGCGCCAGGAAATCGTGCTGTTCATCATGGGCGGTGTGTTCGTGATGGAAACCCTGTCGGTGGTCATCCAAGTGGCCTCCTTCAAATTGACCGGGCGCCGCGTATTTCGCATGGCGCCGATTCACCACCACTTTGAACTCAAGGGCTGGCCCGAGCCACGCGTGATCGTCCGTTTCTGGATCATCACCGTGATTCTGGTACTGGTCGGCCTTGCCACCCTGAAACTGAGGTAGAAACGAGTGTCCCTGATCGCTTCAGACCACTTCCGCATCGTTGTCGGCCTCGGCAAGAGCGGCATGTCCCTGGTTCGCTTCCTGGCGAACCGGGGCACGTCGTTCGCCGTGGCCGACACGCGGGAAAATCCACCGGAGCTGGTCACGCTGCGCCGTGACTACCCGCACGTGGAAGTGCGCTGTGGCGAACTGGATGTCGAGTTTCTGTGCCGCGCCGATGAGCTCTACGTGAGCCCCGGCCTGGCGCTGGCTACACCGGCCCTGCAAGCGGCTGCGGCGCGGGGCGTGAAGCTGTCCGGCGATATCGACCTGTTTGCGCGCAACGCCAAGGCGCCGATCGTGGCCATCAGCGGTTCCAACGCAAAAAGCACCGTGACCACCCTGGTCGGCGAGATGGCGGCTGCGGCCGGCAAGCGCGTGGCGGTGGGCGGCAACCTGGGGATGCCTGCGCTGGACCTGCTCAGCGACGACGTCGAGCTGTACGTGATGGAGCTGTCGAGTTTCCAGCTGGAAACCACTCACGAGCTGGGTGCCGAAGTCGCCACCGTGTTGAACGTCAGCGAAGACCACATGGACCGCTACAGCGGCCTGCCGGCTTATCACCTGGCCAAGCACCGGATCTTCCGCGGTGCCAGGCAGTTTGTGGTCAACCGCCAGGATGCCCTTAGCCGTCCACTGATCGGCGAGGGCATGCCGTGCTGGACCTTCGGCCTGAGCAAGCCCGACTTCAAGGCATTCGGCATTCGCGAAGAGAACGGCGAGAAATACCTGGCCTTCGAATTCCAGAACCTGATGCCGGTGCGCGAACTGAAAATCCGTGGCGCCCATAACCAATCCAATGCCCTGGCAGCCCTGGCGCTCGGCCATGCGGTTGGCTTGCCGTTCGACGCCATGCTCGCCGCCCTGCGCACGTTCGCGGGCCTCGAGCATCGCTGCCAGTGGGTGCGCGACCTCGATGGCGTCAGCTATTACAACGATTCCAAAGCCACCAATGTCGGCGCCGCCCTGGCGGCCATCGAAGGCCTGGGTGCCGATATCGACGGCAAGGTGGTGCTGATCGCCGGCGGCGACGGCAAGGGTGCCGACTTCAAGGACCTTAAAGGCCCGGTGGCTGCGCATTGCCGCGCCGTGGTGCTGATGGGCCGCGATTCGGACCTGATCGCCGCCGCCCTGGGTGACGCTGTGCCGCAGGTGCGCGCCACTTCCCTGGATGACGCCATTGCCCGGTGCAAGGCCCTGGCCCAGCCGGGTGATGCGGTACTGCTGTCGCCGGCCTGCGCCAGTTTCGACATGTTCAAGAACTATGAAGAGCGCGGCCAGCTGTTCGCCCGCGCCGTGGAGGCTTTGGCATGAGCCTCAACCTGAAGAACATTATCAAGCCGTACCCGTCGCCGATCATTACCGGGCGCGGCATCGACCTGGATTTCCCAATGCTCGCCGGTTGCCTGGCGCTGCTCGGCCTGGGCCTGGTGATGATCACCTCGGCATCTTCCGAAGTGGCCGCCGTGCAGTCGGGCAACACCCTGTACATGATGATCCGCCACCTGGTGTACCTGGTGATCGGCCTCGGCGCGTGCATCGTCACCATGATGATTCCGATCGCCACCTGGCAGCGCCTGGGTTGGCTGATGCTGATCGGCGCGTTCGGTTTGCTGGTCATGGTGATCCTGCCCGGCATCGGCCGCGAAGTGAACGGTTCGATGCGCTGGATCGGCTTCGGTGCGTTCAACGTACAGCCGTCGGAAATCGCCAAGGTGTTCGTGGTGATTTACCTGGCCGGCTACCTGGTACGCCGTCAGAAAGAAGTGCGCGAAAGCTGGATGGGCTTCTTCAAGCCATTCATCGTGCTGCTGCCCATGGCCGGCCTGCTGCTGATGGAACCCGACTTCGGTGCCACCGTGGTGATGATGGGGGCTGCCGCCGCGATGCTGTTCCTCGGCGGTGTCGGTCTGTTCCGCTTCACCTTGATGGTGGTGCTGGCCGTCGCGGCCGTGACGATCCTGGTGCAGGCGCAACCCTACCGGATGGCGCGCCTGATTACCTTTACCGACCCGTGGTCCGACCAGTTCGGTTCCGGCTATCAGCTGACCCAGGCGTTGATCGCGTTCGGGCGCGGCGAGTGGCTGGGCGTGGGCCTGGGCAACAGCGTGCAGAAGCAGTTCTACCTGCCGGAAGCGCACACCGACTTCGTGTTCTCGGTGCTCGCCGAGGAACTGGGCGTGGTCGGTTCGCTGTGCACCGTCGCGCTGTTCGTATTTGTGTGCGTGCGCGGCATGTACATCGGCTTGTGGGCCGAGAAAGCCAAACAGTATTTCGCCGCCTACGTGGCGTACGGCTTGTCGTTCCTGTGGATCGGCCAGTTCCTGATCAATATCGGCGTGAACGTCGGCTTGCTGCCGACCAAGGGCCTGACCCTGCCGTTCCTCAGTTACGGCGGCAGTTCGTTGGTGATTTGCTGCGCTTGCCTGGGCTTGTTGCTGCGCATCGAGTGGGAAAGTCGTACGCACCTGGGCAGCGAAGAGATGGAGTTCAGCGAAAGCGACTTCGCCGAGGAGCCGACCCATGGGCGCTAACGTGCTGATCATGGCCGGCGGCACCGGGGGCCATGTGTTCCCGGCCCTGGCCTGCGCGCGCGAATTCCAGAGCCGTGGCTACAGCGTGCACTGGCTGGGCACGCCGCGTGGCATCGAGAACGAGCTGGTGCCGAACGCCGGTTTGCCGCTGCACCTGATCAACGTCACCGGCCTGCGTGGCAAGGGCAAATTGTCCCTGCTCAAGGCGCCGTTCGTGTTGCTCAAGGCGGTCATGCAGGCACGCAAGATCATCCGCGAACTGAAGCCGGTGTGTGTGCTCGGCTTTGGCGGTTATGTGACCGGCCCCGGTGGCGTGGCGGCGAAACTCGCCGGCGTACCGGTGATTGTCCATGAACAGAACGCCGTCGCCGGTACCGCCAACCGTCTGTTGGTGCCGTTGGCCGCGCGGGTGTGTGAAGCCTTCCCGAAAACGTTCGCGGCTTCGGACAAGCTTCGCACCACTGGCAACCCGGTGCGTACCGAGCTGTTCATGGCCATCGCACGTGAAGCGCTGGCCGGACGCAAGGCACACCTGCTGATCCTGGGCGGAAGCCTGGGCGCCGAGCCGCTGAACAAATTGCTGCCTGAAGCCGTTGCGCAACTGCCCGAAGCACTGCGTCCGGAAATCTTCCATCAGGCCGGCAAAAACCACGATGAAGTCACCGCCACGCGCTATCGCGAAGCCGGTGTCGAGGCGAACGTACAGCCCTTCATCAAAGACATGGCCCAAGCCTATGGCTGGGCCGACCTGGTGGTCTGTCGCGCTGGTGCGCTGACCGTCAGTGAACTGGCTGCCGCCGGTCTGCCGTCATTGCTGGTGCCTCTGCCCCATGCAATCGACGATCACCAGACCCGCAACGCCGAATATTTGGCCGGGGAGGGCGCTGCCTTCCTGCTGCCGCAAAGAACGACTGGCGCCGCCGATTTGGCCGCACGCCTGACCGAGGTTTTGATGCAACCGGAACGACTCAACAGCATGGCGAGCACCGCAAGCCGCCTGGCCAAACCTGACGCAACCCGCACCGTGGTCGATATCTGCCTGGAGGTGGCCCATGGTTGAGAATCAGAAAGCCATGCCGCAACCGGAAATGCGCCGCATCCGTCGCATCCACTTCGTCGGTATCGGCGGCGTGGGCATGTGCGGCATTGCCGAAGTATTGCTGAACCTGGGCTATCAGGTGTCCGGCTCCGATTTGAAAGAGTCGCCGGTCACCGAGCGCCTGAAGTCCTTTGGCGCGCAGATCTTTATCGGCCACCGTGCCGAGAACGCCGCCGAGGCCGACGTGCTGGTAGTGTCCAGCGCCGTGAACACGTCCAACCCGGAAGTGGCCACCGCCCTCGAACGCCGTATCCCCGTGGTGCCGCGCGCCGAGATGCTCGCCGAGCTGATGCGCTACCGCCACGGCATCGCCGTCGCCGGTACTCACGGCAAGACCACCACCACCAGCCTGATCGCCTCGGTGTTCGCCGCCGGTGGCCTGGACCCGACCTTCGTCATCGGTGGCCGCCTGAATGCAGCCGGCACCAATGCCCAGCTCGGCACCAGCCGCTACCTGATCGCCGAAGCCGATGAAAGTGACGCGAGCTTCCTGCACCTGCAACCGCTGGTCGCCGTCGTCACCAACATCGACGAAGACCACATGGCGACCTACGACGGTGACTTCAACAAGTTGAAGAAAACCTTCGTCGACTTCCTGCACAACCTGCCGTTCTACGGGTTGGCGGTGGTGTGCCTGGACGATCCGGTGGTGCGCGAAATCCTGCCGCAGGTCAAGCGCCCGACCGTGACCTACGGCTTCAGCGAAGACGCCGACGTGCGCGCGATCAATGTACGCCAGCAAGGCATGCAGACCTTCTTCACCGTGCTGCGCCCCGACCGCGAGCCGCTGGATGTCTCGGTGAATATGCCGGGCAACCACAACGTACTGAACTCCCTGGCGACCATCTGCATTGCCACCGACGAGGGCGTCAGCGATGAAGCCATTGTCGAAGGCCTGTCGCGCTTTGCCGGTGTCGGCCGGCGCTTCCAGGTCTACGGCCAACTGCCGGTCGAAGGCGGTGACGTGATGCTGGTGGACGACTACGGTCACCACCCGACCGAAGTCGCCGCCGTGATCAAGGCCGTGCGCGGTGGCTGGCCGGAGCGCCGCCTGGTGATGGTCTATCAGCCGCACCGCTACAGCCGCACCCGCGACCTGTACGACGACTTCGTCAATGTATTGGCCGATGCCAACGTGCTGCTGCTGATGGAAGTCTACCCGGCCGGTGAAGAACCGATCCCGGGCGCCGACAGCCGCAAGCTGTGCAACAGCATCCGTCAGCGCGGGCAGTTGGACCCGATCTACATCGAGCGTGGTGTGGACCTGGCGCCGATCGTCAAGCCGCTGCTGCGCGCCGGCGACATCCTGCTGTGCCAGGGTGCCGGTGATATCGCTGGTCTTGCGCCTAAATTGTTGGCCAGCCCGCTGTTTGCCGCCCAGAAGGGGACGTCGAAATGATCACTGATTACGCCTCCCTGTTCTCCACGGTCGCGCCTGCCGACTTCGGCCGCGTCGCGGTGCTGTTCGGCGGCAAGAGCGCCGAGCGCGAAGTGTCGCTCAAGTCCGGCAATGCCGTGCTGCAAGCCCTGCAAAGCGCCGGCGTGAATGCGTTCGGCATCGACGTGGGCGATGACTTCCTCGCCCGCCTGCAGGCCGAAAAGATCGACCGCGCCTTCATCATTCTGCATGGCCGTGGCGGTGAAGACGGCAGCATGCAGGGCCTGCTCGAGTGCGCCGGCATTCCCTATACCGGCAGCGGCATTTTGGCGTCGGCGCTGGCGATGGACAAGTTGCGCACCAAGCAGGTGTGGCACAGCCTGGGGATTCCAACCCCGCGTCATGCCGTGCTGTGCAGCGAAGACGATTGTATTTCTGCGGCCAAGGAACTGGGGCTGCCTTTGATCGTCAAACCAGCCCATGAAGGCTCCAGTATCGGCATGGCCAAAGTGAACTCGGCCGCCGAATTGATCGACGCATGGAAAGCGGCAAGCACCTACGATTCGCAAGTGATGGTGGAACAGTGGATCCAGGGTCCCGAGTACACCATCGCCACCCTGCGTGGCCAGGTATTGCCGCCCATCGCATTGGGCACGCCCCACACTTTTTACGATTACGACGCCAAGTACGTGGCTTCCGATACCCAGTACCGGATTCCCTGCGGTCTTGACGCAACCAAGGAACAACACTTGATGGACCTCACGGCGAAAGCCTGTGAGGCGCTGGGTATCGCCGGCTGGGCGCGGGCAGACGTGATGCAGGATGACCAGGGTAATTTCTGGTTCCTGGAAGTCAACACCGCGCCGGGCATGACCGACCACAGCCTGGTCCCCATGGCCGCCCGTGCCGCCGGCCTGGATTTCCAGCAGTTGGTGCTGGCGATCCTGGCCGCCAGCATCGAGCCAAGAGGCTAAGACATGAAAGGCGCATCGCTTCGTCATCAGCCCCCACAAGCACCGAGCCGCAAGCCGGTGCCACGGGGTGCCAGCCGCATGGTGGCCAAAGAGCCGATGTCGGCGCGCCTGCCCAAAGCCAACTTTGGTTTCATCAAGGCGCTGTTCTGGCCGGTGTTGCTGGTGGTGCTGGGTTTTGGCACCTACGAGGGCGCGCAGCGTCTGTTGCCGTATGCCGACCGGCCGATCACCAAGATCAGCGTGCAGGGCGACTTGAGCTACATCAGCCAGCAAGCGGTGCAGCAGCGCATCAGCCCGTTCCTGGCGGCGAGCTTCTTCACCATCGACCTGGCCGGCATGCGCGCCGAGCTGGAACAGATGCCGTGGATCGCCCACGCCGAAGTCCGTCGCGTATGGCCGGACCAGGTCACGATCCGCCTGGAAGAACAACTGCCCGTGGCCCGCTGGGGCGATGGTGCACTGTTGAACAACCAGGGGCAGGCGTTTGCGCCGCGTGAAGTGGCGAACTATGAGCACCTGCCGCAGCTGTTCGGGCCGCAGCGGGCGCAACAGCAAGTGATGCAGCAGTACCAGGCCTTGAGCCAGATGCTGCGGCCACTGGGCTTCTCCATTGCACGCCTGGAATTGCGTGAGCGGGGCAGCTGGTTTCTGACGACCGGGGCAGGCAGTTCCGGCCCGGGCATCGAGTTGTTGCTGGGACGCGACCGCTTGGTGGAAAAGATGCGCCGCTTTATTGCCATCTATGAAAAAACCTTGAAAGAACAGATCACGAACATTGCGAGCGTCGACCTGCGTTACGCCAACGGCCTGGCCGTCGGTTGGCGTGTACCGGCGGCGCCCACGGCAGCACAACCCGCTGTCGCGAAGAATTAAGAAGAGGCAGGACCCATGGCAAACGTGCAAAGCGGCAAAATGATCGTCGGTCTCGATATCGGCACCTCCAAGGTGGTGGCGCTGGTCGGCGAGGTCGGTGAAGACGGCACGATCGAAATCGTCGGTATTGGCACGCATCCGTCCCGGGGCCTGAAGAAGGGCGTGGTGGTGAACATCGAGTCCACCGTGCAATCGATCCAGCGCGCCATCGAAGAAGCGCAGCTGATGGCCGGTTGCCGGATTCACTCGGCGTTCGTCGGCGTGGCCGGCAACCATATCCGCAGCCTGAACTCCCACGGCATCGTGGCGATCCGCGACCGTGAGGTCAGCGCGGCCGACCTCGAGCGCGTCCTCGACGCCGCCCAGGCCGTGGCGATCCCGGCTGACCAGCGTGTGCTGCACACCTTGCCGCAGGACTACGTGATCGATAACCAGGAAGGCGTGCGCGAGCCGCTGGGCATGTCCGGCGTGCGCCTGGAAGCCAAGGTCCACGTGGTGACCTGCGCCGTCAACGCTGCACAGAACATTGAAAAATGCGTGCGCCGTTGTGGCCTGGAAATCGACGACATCATTCTCGAGCAGTTGGCGTCCGCGTATTCGGTACTGACCGACGACGAAAAAGAACTGGGCGTGTGCCTGGTGGACATCGGCGGCGGCACCACCGACATCGCGATCTTCACCGAGGGTGCGATCCGTCACACCGCCGTGATCCCGATCGCCGGCGACCAGGTCACCAACGACATCGCCATGGCCTTGCGTACACCGACCCAGTACGCCGAGGAAATCAAGATCCGCTACGCCTGCGCCCTGGCCAAGCTGGCCGGTGCCGGTGAAACCATCAAGGTGCCGAGCGTCGGCGACCGTCCGCCGCGCGAACTGTCGCGCCAGGCCCTGGCCGAAGTGGTCGAGCCGCGCTATGACGAGCTGTTCACCCTGATCCAGGCCGAGCTGCGTCGCAGCGGCTACGAAGATTTGATCCCGGCCGGCATCGTGCTGACCGGTGGCACCTCGAAGATGGAAGGCGCGGTCGAACTGGCCGAGGAAATCTTCCACATGCCGGTGCGCCTGGGCGTGCCCCATGGCGTCAAGGGCCTGGGCGACGTAGTGCGCAACCCGATTTATTCCACCGGTGTGGGCTTGCTGTTGTACGGACTGCAAAAGCAGACCGACGGCATTTCCCTGTCGGGCCCGAGTATCCGTGACAGCTACCGCAGCGATGACGAAGCCAAAGCGCCGTTGTTCGAGCGGCTGCAGGCGTGGGTCAAAGGCAATTTCTAAAGACTTACCGTGACACCGCAACACCCGTAACAAGCAGTAGGCGAAAAAACTAGAGAAAATGAAAGGAGAGGGAACATGTTTGAACTCGTAGACAACATCCCCGCTAGCCCGGTTATCAAAGTAATCGGTGTCGGCGGTGGCGGCGGCAACGCTGTCAACCATATGGTCAAGAGCAACATTGAAGGCGTTGAATTCATCTGCGCCAACACTGATGCCCAGGCGCTGAAAAGCATCGGCGCGCGGACCATCCTGCAATTGGGCACAGCCGTGACCAAGGGCCTCGGCGCTGGCGCCAACCCGGAAGTCGGCCGTCAAGCCGCTCTGGAAGACCGCGAGCGTATTGCCGAAGTGCTGCAAGGCACCAACATGGTGTTCATCACTACCGGCATGGGCGGCGGTACCGGTACCGGTGCAGCGCCGATCATTGCCGAAGTGGCCAAGGAAATGGGGATCCTGACGGTTGCTGTCGTGACCCGTCCGTTCCCGTTCGAAGGCCGCAAGCGCATGCAGATCGCCGACGAAGGTATCCGTCTGCTGTCTGAAAGCGTCGACTCGTTGATCACCATTCCCAACGAGAAACTGCTGACCATCCTGGGCAAGGACGCAAGCCTTTTGTCCGCGTTCGCCAAGGCTGACGATGTACTGGCCGGTGCCGTTCGCGGTATCTCCGACATCATCAAGCGCCCGGGCATGATCAACGTCGACTTTGCCGACGTGCGTACCGTCATGAGCGAAATGGGCATGGCGATGATGGGCACCGGCTGCGCCAGCGGTCCGAACCGTGCACGCGAAGCCACCGAAGCGGCCATCCGCAACCCGCTGCTCGAAGACGTGAACCTGCAAGGTGCACGCGGCATCCTGGTGAATATCACCGCCGGCCCTGACCTGTCCCTGGGTGAGTACTCCGACGTGGGTAGCATCATCGAAGCCTTCGCTTCCGAGCACGCCATGGTCAAGGTCGGTACCGTTATCGATCCGGACATGCGCGACGAGCTGCACGTGACCGTGGTTGCGACCGGCCTGGGTGCGAAAATCGAGAAGCCTGTGAAGGTCATCGACAACACCCTGCACAACAGCCAGGCCAGCCAGGCCAGCCAGTCGGCTGCCGCTCCAGCGCCTTCGCGCCAGGAACTGCCGTCGGTGAACTACCGTGACCTGGACCGTCCGACCGTGATGCGCAACCAGGCTCAGGCCGGTGCTGCGGCGTCCCGTAGCCCGAATCCGCAAGACGATCTGGACTACCTGGATATCCCGGCATTCCTGCGTCGTCAGGCCGATTAATGGAATGTATCAGGGCTATGAAGGTGATTGGTGTTCAGCAAAGGTCTGGTCTGCTATTATCGCCAGCCTTTGTTGATACCAGTTCGCAATTTGCGCTGAAGCGGTCCAAGCCATGATTAAACAACGCACCCTGAAGAATATTATTCGTGCCACAGGTGTAGGTCTGCACTCCGGGGAGAAGGTATACCTGACCCTCAAGCCTGCACCTGTCGACACCGGCATCGTGTTTGTGCGTGCCGACCTGGACCCTGTGGTGCAGATTCCTGCTCGCGCGGAAAACGTTGGCGAAACCACGATGTCGACCACACTGGTCAACGGTGACGTCAAAGTGGATACGGTGGAGCACTTGCTCTCGGCCATGGCTGGCCTGGGCATCGATAACGCCTACGTCGAGCTCTCCGCGTCCGAAGTCCCGATCATGGATGGCAGCGCTGGACCCTTCGTATTCCTGATTCAATCTGCCGGCCTGGAAGAACAGGACGCAGCCAAGAAGTTCATTCGCATTCTGCGGGAAGTGACAGTAGAAGACGGCGACAAGCGCGCCACCTTCGTCCCGTTCGAAGGCTTTAAAGTGAGCTTTGAGATCGATTTCGATCACCCGGTATTCCGTGACCGCACCCAGAGTGCAAGCGTGGATTTTTCCAGCACTTCGTTCGTAAAAGAAGTCAGTCGCGCCCGTACCTTTGGTTTCATGAGTGACATCGAGTACCTGCGCAAGCACAACCTCGCACTCGGCGGCAGCGTTGAAAACGCCATTGTGGTCGACGCGGATGGTGTACTGAACGAAGACGGCCTTCGCTACGAAGACGAATTCGTCAAGCACAAGATCCTCGATGCAATCGGTGACCTCTACCTGCTGGGCAATAGCCTGATAGGCGAGTTCAAAGGCTTCAAGTCGGGCCACGCCCTTAACAACCAGCTGCTGCGCAAGTTGATTGAGCAGACAGACGCTTGGGAAGTCGTGACGTTCGAAGATGCCAGCACCGCACCGATCTCTTACATGCGTCCCGTTGCGGCGGTGTAAGTAACAACTCTCTTTCTTTAGTTTTTAAAGGCTGCCTTCGGGTGGCCTTTTTTTATGCGCTGATAGATCGTTCCCACGCTCCGCGTGGGAACGCATCCAGTGATGCTCCGCGTCACCATTACGCAGGTGCCGGACTCTGCGCTGAAAGCAGGACGCGGAGCGTCCCGGGCGGCATTCCCACGCGGAGCGTGGGAACGATCGCTCGTAGATCGGTCCTACACAGGCAGGGTTGCCGCGTCCAACGTCCGATTGCGCCCGCTGTGCTTGGCCTCGTACAACGCCTGGTCGGCCTTGAACAGCAGATCCTCAAGGGTGTTACGGCTGTGTTTGTGCCAGGTGCTCATGCCAATGCTCACCGTGATCGGCTGCTCATCCCCAGCCATCCGTGGCAAGTACTGGACGCTCTGGCGGATACGCTCGGCAATCACCCACGCGCCCTTGGCATCGGTATGGGGCAGCACCACCGCGAATTCTTCACCGCCATAACGCGCCGCCAGGTCGGCCGGGCGGCGGATATTGCTGTCTATCACCTGCGCCACGGCGCGCAGCGCATCATCTCCGCCCTGGTGACCATGGCGGTCGTTGAAAGCCTTGAAGTGGTCGACATCGATCATCAGCACCGTCAGCGGCTCGGTCGAGCGTTGTGCGCGGTCCCATTCCAGGCGCAGGCGCTGGTCCAGGGTGCGGCGGTTGGCCAGGCCGGTAAGGGCATCGGTACCTGCCAGTTCTTACAGCACCTGCTCGACCCGGTGGCGCCGGCGCAGCTCCTTGCTCAGCGCCCAGGTCAGCCATAACAGGCCAATGCACAACACCCCCGTTGCGAGGCCGACCAACCACGCTGCGCGTCGCCAGGGCGCGAATACCTCATCGCTGGCCAGGGCCACCGCGACGATCAACGGCAAATTGCCGACACTCGAGAAACTGTAGAGCCGCCCCCGATGGTCGACACTGGATACGCTGCGAAAATTGCCGTCCCGCTCGCGCAGCATGCGTGCCACATTGGGCCGCGCACTCAGGTCCTTGTTGATCATGTCCGCTTCCAGCAAAGGCTCCTGCGCCAACAGGATGCCTTGATGGTTGAGCAGAGTGATGGTGCTGCCGGCGCCGATATTCAGGCTGCTGAACAGCTGGTGGAAGTACGAAAGACGCATGGAGGCGACGGCCACCCCTTGAAAGCGCCCGTCCGCCGATGAAAGGCGGCGGCTGAATGCAATGCGCCATGGGTCTTCGCATTCACAGCGGGCCATGAACGGGCGACTGATATACAGCCCGATGTCGGAACTGCCACGGTGAATCTGGAAATAGTCGCGGTCGGCGAAGTTGCCGGACTTGGGTGTGAGCAGGGATGAGTCGGCGATCACCTCGCCGCCTGGACCCAGCAGCAGGATGTCGCCCTTGTAGGGCGCTGCGTTGGAGCGGTCGAACAGCACCAGGTGCCGGATGCTGGCGGGCAGGTCCTGCAGGTCGGTGCGCGCGGTCGCGGCGATCAGGCCTTCCAGCGCCATGTCATACAGCTCGACGTTGCGTAGCACATCGGCGTCGATCAATTGAGTGATGGTGTTGGCGGTGCGCTTGGCGGTCTGCAAGGTATTGGCGTGTTCACGAATCAACAAGGCGGTGACGATGCCTACGATCAGCAATACCGTGAGGGTGCTGCCCAGGATCAGCAAGCGCTCCGGGCGGCGGGTAGGGCGGGCAGGGCTTGGGCTCATCGGACGTACTTCTGCGTTGAGATGCCCTTAGCGTAGTAGCAACTCCGGAATATGGCGCAGATCCAAATGTGGGAGGGGGCAAGCCTCCTCCCACATTGGATCTTCACCGTCAGCACGATCGTGCTCAGAACACGTTGATCGGATAGTCCACAATCACCCGGTACTCATCCACATCCCGGTCCACCGCCGAATAGCCATTGCCACCCCGATGGGTCGCCCATTGCAGGCGCACCGCCAGGTCCTTGGCCTTGCCATCTTGCACCACGTACTTGAGGTCGATGTCCCGCTCCCAGTGCCTGGCATTCTTGCCGTCGGCGCTGTACCAACTGCCGTAGCCGCGGCTGTTGGGGTCGACGCGGGTCAGGTCGGTCTTGCCGCTGATATAGGACACGGCGGACGTCAGGCCCGGCAGGCCGACACCGGCAAAATCGTAGGCGTATTTGAGCTTCCACGAACGCTCGTTGGGGCCGTTGAAGTCCGAATATTGCTGGGAGTTGTCCAGGTACACGCTGTCGCCCTGGGTGATGTAGTCGAACGGCGTGTTGCCGTTGACCCGCTGGTACGCGGCGGTGACGCTGTGGTTGCCCACGCCCACGGTGACATGCAGGCTGTAGGTGTTGTTGTCGATATCGCCGAGCAGCGCCTGGCCGGTGTCCTGGGTGTGGTAGTAGTGCAGGCCGGGGGTCAGGCTGACCAGGTCGTTCAGTGCGTAGGTGTATTCAAGGTCGTAGTAGTACTGGTGCCATACGTCCTTGAGTTCGGCGGCGTACAGGTTGCTGGTCAGCGCCGGGATTGCGCTGAACGATACACCGGCCCAGTTCAGGTGCCGGCTGTCGGCGTTGGCCGGCAACGCGCCGTAGCTGGTGCCGATGCGCCGGTGGCCGCTCTGGTTGTAGAGCTTGGTAAAGCTGGCCTGGCCGCCTTCGAACATCCAGCCATCGAGACTGTGGTTGCTCAGGCTCACACCGCGAAACGTCTGGGGCAGCATGCGCGTCATGCCGCCGGCGATCACCGGGTTGTTGAGGAACAGGTCGCCGGCCTTCAACTCGGTATCGAACGCACGCATTTTCAAGGTGCCGCCAGCGGTGGAAAACGCACCGGGCGCCTTGCCGTTACCGCTGCCGTACGGAAGGATGGTGGAGCCGTCCGTGCCGCCACCGCCGTCGAGCTTGAGGCCGAGCATGGCGTTGAGGTCCAGGCCGAAACCGACCGCGCCCTGGGTGTAGCCGGATTCGAAGGTACCGATAAAGCCCTGGCCCCACTCCTTGCTGTCATCGGTGTGAAGGTCGCGGCGGTCGCGGTTCATGTAGTAGTTGCGGGTGTTGACCGTGAGGTGCGAACCCTCGATGAAACCTTCGGCGGGTGTCGTGTCTGCCGCGTGGGCAAGGGGCGTGATCGTTGCTGCGATTGCGAGGAATAACGGGGTCAGCGTCAGCGAGTTCTTCACCGGTGGAGCTCCTTTGGTCAAGCATGAACGGCCAGTGTCGTGGGGGTGTGCCCGGCCTTTTTTTACGGCAAAAAAAAGCCGCTGAAGTCAGCGGCTTTAAGACAGATTCCCAGTGTAGAGCCCTGGAAATAAGTCGAGGGAAATTCGGGTGAGGGTCAGCTGCCTTTGCCGGCGCGCTCATCGATGCGTCAAAGTAACGCAGGTGAGCGCTGTGATACAGAGTGTAACAAGATAATGACTGTTGCCCAAATTGCAACAGTTTGTACGGGTATGGATATTCTAACTGTGGGAGGTGGCTTGCCCCCGATGGCGGTGGATCAGCCGATTCATCTGTAGCTGGCATACCGCAATCGGGGGCAAGCCCCCTCCCACATTTGATTGAGGTGTTCTAGACAGGCAGGGTCATGCCGAAAGTATTGCCGCCACCCTCGCTGCGCACAAACACATCCCCGCCATGCATCAACGCAATCGCCTTGACGATGGCCAGTCCCAGCCCGTGATTCGCGCCGCTGTTGCTGCGCGACGCGTCCACTCGATAAAACCGTTCGAACAGGCGCGGCAGGTGTTCGTCGGCAATCGCCTCACCGGGATTGGTCACGCCGATCATTACCTGTTGGCCCTGCACTTCTATATGTACGTCGATGACCTGCCCCGGCGCGGTGTGTTGCACGGCATTGCTCAGCAGGTTGATCAGTGCGCGTCGCAGGTGGGCCTTTTCGATCTGCACCCGAGCATCGCCGTGCACACGTACGGTTACCTGGGCGTCTTCCAGGATGAAGTCCAGGTAGTCGAGGGTGGTGGCGACTTCATCGGCCAGGGCGCTTTCGATCAGCTTGGTGGCCTTGCTGCCCTGGTCGGCACTGGCGAGGAACAGCATGTCGTTGATGATCGAGCGCAGCCGCTCCAGTTCTTCCAGGTTCGATTGCAGCACCTCGAAATAATGCTCGGCCGAGCGCCCGCGGGTCAGTGCGACCTGGGTCTGGCCGATCAGGTTGGTCAGCGGCGAGCGCAGTTCATGGGCCACGTCGGCGTTGAAGGATTCCAGGCGTGAGTAGGCGAGTTCGACGCGGTCGAGGGTGGCGTTGAACGAGTTGACGAACTGGCTCAGTTCCGGCGGCAGCGGTGACAGTTGCAGGCGCCCGGAGAGTTTGGGCGGCGCAAGTTTGCGCGCTTCGGCCGAAAGTTTTTCCAGGGGTTTGAGGCCGATGCGCGACACCCAGAAACCCAGCAGCGAGGCCATGATCACGCCGACCAGCGCCAGGCTGACCAGCGCCACCAGCAGATGGTGCTGGGTGGCGCGGAAATTCTCGGTGTCGATGGCGATCATGAAGCGCAGCGGTGGGCGTTGCTCCTTGGCGGCAAACTGGCTGACCAGCACTTTGAACGGATAATCATGGCCGGGCAGGCGCAGGTCGCGTTTACCCGTCGGGCCCTGGGCAAACGCACGAATCTGCGCATCGGGCTCGCCGTATTCGTAACCCGGGTCGCTGCTGACCACCCAGAAGCGAATGCGCTTGTCTTCTTCGCCCAGCAGCTTGAGCTTGGCCTTTATTTTGACCCAATGCTCGGGCGTACCGAAGCGGTTCACCGAGGATTCCAGCACGCTGTAGCGCGCATCCAGTTCGGCCCCCGGCAACAGTCCCAGGCCGCGGTCCACTTGCTGGTAGAGCGCGCCGCCGATCAGCACGAAGATCAGCAGCGCCACCAGGCTGAACATGCCGCTCAGGCGCAGGGCGATGGAGTTAGCCGACACTGCGGTTCTCCAGCACGTAGCCCATGCCACGGATGGTGTGCAGCAGCTTGTGCTCGAAGGGCCCGTCGAGTTTGGCGCGCAGGCGTTTGATTGCCACTTCGACGACGTTGGCGTCGCTGTCGAAATTGATGTCCCAGACCATCTCGGCAATCGCGGTCTTGGACAGGATTTCGCCCTGGCGTCGCGCCAATACGCTGAGCAGCGAGAACTCCTTGGCGGTCAGGTCCAGGCGCACGCCGTTGCGGCTGGCCTTGCGGCTGATCAGGTCGATCCACAGGTCGGCCACTGTTACCTGCACCGGCTCATGGCCGCCGCTGCGTCGGGTCAGTGCTTGCAGGCGCGCCACCAGTTCCAGGAAGGAAAACGGCTTGCCCAGGTAGTCGTCGGCGCCTTCGCGCAGGCCACGGATGCGATCTTCCACGCGTTCGCGGGCAGTGAGCATGATCACCGGGGTCTGTTTGCGCGCACGCAAGGCGCGCAACACGCCGAAGCCGTCGAGCGCCGGCAGCATCACGTCCAGCACGATCACTGCGTAATCGTTCTCCAGCGCCAGGTGCAAACCCTCGACGCCTTCGCGCGCCACGTCGACGGTGTAGCCTTGCTCCGTCAGGCCGCGGTGCAGGTAGTCCGCGGTTTTTTCTTCATCTTCAATAATCAGGACGCGCATCAGCCTTTTGTTCCAGGGCGGGGCCTTGGCCTCAGTGTGTGGTCGCCAGCGCGAGCGCCGGTTTGGGCCTGTGGAAAAAACGTTCAAGGTACAAGTATATGACTGGCGTGGTGAACAGCGTCAGCGCCTGGCTCACCAGCAAGCCACCGACCACCGCGATGCCCAGCGGTTGGCGCAGCTCCGCGCCGGGGCCCGAACCGAGCATCAACGGCACCGCGCCCAGCAAGGCGGCGAGGGTGGTCATGATGATCGGCCGGAACCGCGTGACACAGGCTTCGTAGATCGCATCCTCAGGTGGCAGGCCCCGCACGCGCTGGGCCTCCAGGGCAAAGTCGATCATCAGGATGCCGTTTTTCTTGACGATACCGATCAGCAGCACCAGGCCGATCAGAGCCATGATCGAAAAGTCCTGGCCCAACAGCCACAGCATGATCAACGCGCCCAGGCCTGCCGAGGGCAGGGTGGAAATGATTGTCAGCGGGTGCACGAAACTCTCGTACAGCACGCCCAGGATAATGTAGACCGCCACCAGTGCCGCGAGGATCAGCCACGGCTGGCTGGCCAGCGAACTCTGGAACGCCTGGGCCGCGCCCTGGAAATTACCGATGATCGCAGCGGGCATGCCGATATCGTTCTTGGCCTGGTTGAGCATGATCACCGCGTCGCCCAGCGCCACTCCGGGGGCCAGGTTGAACGACAGGTTGGCGGCGGGGAACATGCCGTCATGGCTGATGGACAGCGGCCCCACGGTCGGCGGGTCGACCTTGGCCAGCGCCGACAGGGGCACCATCTCGTTGGTCAGTGGCGAGCGCAGGTAAAAATAGTTCAGGCTCTCGGCCTTGCCGCGCTGTTGGCGGTCCAGCTCCAGCACCACCTGGTACTGGTTGATTTCGGTCTGGTACTCGTTGATCTGGCGCTGGCCGAAGGCATCGTACAGCGCCTGGTCGACATCGGTGGCGCTCAGGCCGAAACGCGCGGCGGCCTGGCGGTCGATCGTGATGTGGGTGATGCTGCCGCCCAGTTGCAGGTCGTTGGACAGGTCACGAAACGCCGGGTTGGTGCGCAGTTTTTCGGTGAGTCGCTGGGTCCAGGTGTTGAGTGTCGGACCGTCGTTGCTCTTGAGTACGTATTGGTACTGGGCGCGGCTGGGGCCGGAGCTCAAGTTGATGTCCTGGCCGGCGCGCAGGTACAGGACGATGCCCGGCACCTTCGCCAGCTGCGGGCGGATGCGGTCGATGAACTGGCTGGCGGACACGTCGCGGTCGGCGCGGTCTTTCAAGGCAATCCAGAAGCGGCCGTTGGCGATGGTCTGGTTGCTGCCGGTCACCCCCACCGAGTGGGAGAACGCTTGCACCGCAGGGTCGGCCTTGACGATCTCGGCCAGGGCCTTGTGCTTGGCGACCATGTCCGGGTACGACACATCGGCCGCCGCCTCGCTGGTGCCGAGCACAAAACCGGTGTCCTGCACCGGGAAGAATCCCTTGGGGATAAACACGTAGCCGACCACGGCCAGGGCCAGGGTCACCACGAAGATCGCCGCCATGCTGCGTTGATGGGCCAGGGCGCGGCGCAGGTTGCGCGCATAACCGGCCAGCAGGCGCTCGCTGAACGTGGGTTTGGCATGGGCGGGATGGGTCGGCGCACCCATGAACAGTGCCGCGAGGGTGGGCGCCAGGGTCAGCGAGACCACCACCGAAATCAGGATGGTCGAGGTGGCGGTCAGCGCAAACTCCTTGAACAGCCGCCCGACCACACCGCCCATGAACAGCAGCGGAATGAATGCCGCCACCAGCGAGAAGCTGATGGACACCACGGTAAAGCCGATTTCGCCCGAGCCTTTGATCGCGGCCTCGCGCTTGCCCAGCCCGGCCTCCAGGTGCCGATGGATGTTTTCCACCACCACAATCGCATCGTCCACCACAAAGCCCACGGCAATCACGATGGCGACCAGGGTCAGGTTGTTCAGGCTGAAGCCCATCACATACATCAGCGCGAAAGTGGCCACCAGCGAAACACCGAGCACGGCCGACACAATCAACGTCGCCGACAGTTGGCGCAGGAACAGCGCCATCACCGCCACCACCAGCAGGATAGCGATCAGCAGGGTCATTTCCACTTCATGCAGGGAGGCGCGGATGGTCTTGGTGCGGTCGGTCAATACGCTGACCTGCACCGAGGCCGGCAGCATCGCTTCCAGGCGTGGCAGTGCTTGCTGGATGCGGTCGACCGTGTCGACGATATTCGCGCCCGGCTGGCGCGAGATTACCAGGTTGACCCCCGGGGTATCGCCGGACCAGGCCTGCACGTAGGCGTTTTCCGCACCATTGACGACCCTGGCGATATCACGCAACTGCACCGGCGCGCCATTTTTGTAGGACACAATCAACTGGCCGTATTCGTCGGGGTGAAACAGTTGATCGTTGGTCGACAGGGTCGACACGCTGTCGGCGCCGTAGATCGCGCCCTTGGCCAGGTTCAGGCTGGACTGCTGGATGGCCAGGCGGATGTCCGCGAGCGTCAGGCCGACCGCCGCGAGTTTGTCGGGGGAGGCCTGCACGCGAATCGCCGGGCGTTGCTGGCCGGTGATGTTGATCTGGCCGACACCGTCGATCTGGCTGATCTGGCGCGCCAGTAGGGTTTCCACGTAGTCGCTCAGTTCGGTGCCGGGCATGCTGGCGGAGCTGACGCTGAGGATCAGCACCGGGCTGTCGGCCGGGTTGACCTTCTTCCAGGTCGGCAGGCTTGGCATATCGCCGGGCAGCTTGCCGGAGGCGGTGTTGATCGCGGCCTGCACTTCCTGGGCGGCGGTGTCGATGCTTTTGTCCAGGGTGAATTGCAGGGTCAACAGGCTCGAGCCCAAGGCGCTGCTGGAGGTCATCTGGGTCATGCCGGGGATGGCGCTGAATTGCACCTCAAGCGGCGTCGCCACCGAGGAGGCCATGGTGTCCGGGCTGGCACCGGGTAACTGGGCCGTGACCTGGATCGTCGGAAATTCCGCTTCCGGCAGTGGCGCGACGGCCAGGCGCGGGAAGGCAATGATGCCCAGCAGCACCAGGGCAAATGTCAGCAGCAGGGTGGCGACCGGGTGATCAACGCACCAGGCCGAGGGCGAGCGACTGCCGCTCATGGCTGCGCCCTGGCATCGGCGGTCTGGATGATTTGCGGCGGCTCCTTGAGCACTTCCACCTCGGCGCCGGCCTTGAGCCGCGACTGGCCGTCGCTGACCAGCACATCCCCGGCCCGCACGCCCTCGATGATATTCACCTCGCTGTTCTGGTAGCTGACCCGCACCGGCACCACTTCAACGTAGTCACCCTTGAGCCGGTACACGAAATGCGAATCCAGGCCACGCTGCACCACGGTCGGCGGCACCACCAGGGCGTTCCTGTCGAGCGCGGTCTGGATCTTGATGGTCACCAGTTGTCCCGGCCACAGCTTCTGCGCGCCGTTCGCGAACTCGGCCTTGGCGCGCAGGGTGCCGGTGCTGGAACTGATCTGGTTGTCGATCACGCTCAAGTGGCCTTCGCCGAGCAAGTCGCCGGTCTGGCCGTCGGTGTCGGCGCCCAGGTAGGCATTCACGCTGGCTTTCTCGGGCGCGGCGATCAGGCCTTGCAGGCTCGGCAGCATCTGCTGCGGCAGGGAAAACTCGACAGCAATCGGGTCGATCTGGGTGACCGAGAACAACCCCTGGGTATCGCTCATGCGCAGGAAGTTTCCTTCATCCACCGTGCGAATGCCCACGCGGCCACTGACGGGGGAGCGAATCTGCGTGTAGGAAAGTTGAACTTGAGCCGCATCAATCGCTGCCTGGTTACCCTGGACGCTGGCCTTGAGCTGATTGACCAGTGCTTGTTGCTGGTCGTAGGTCTGCTTCGACACACCGTCGTCGATACTCAGGGCCTTGTAGCGCTTGAGGTTGACCAATGCCACTTGCAGCTGCGCCTGGCTTTCCCCCCGTTGCGCCCTGGCCTGGTCGAGGCTGGCGCGGATCGAGCGGTCATCGATGGTTGCCAGCAAGTCCCCGGCCTTCACACGCTGGCCTTCCTTGACCAGCAACCGAGTGAGGATGCCGTCGATCTGCGGACGGATCACCACGCTGTGCAAGGACAACACCGAGCCGATGCCGCTGACGAAGCGGGGCACATCCTGTTGCGCCACGCTCACCACGCGTACCGGAATCGCGCTGGGGGCCGCCAGCCGGGTCTTGGCGGGGCGAGTCAGCGTCCAGGCCGTCACTGCCAGAACCAGAAGGGCGCCCACCAGCAGGGCCGTGTTTCGTTTCAGGTGCATAGGATGAACGCCGCAGGCGCAGTTGCAAGTTTCAAGCTGCAAGCTGCAAGTTTGTGTGAGTGCCTTATAACTCGCTAAGCCGGTCAGCAAGGTGACTGCAAACTGACAGCAGCGACAGCTGAGCTTTTTAACTTGCGGCTTGAAGCTTACCGCTGAAAGCTGCGGCCCCGTATACTCTGGCCTTTACACACATTGCTGCGCCGGAGCCCTTATGACTTCCCCGATCCAACCCCCCGTTGAAGCGGTCGACGCCGACGGCGTTGAAAAAGCCGAAATCCCGGCGTTCAAGTTTCCCTTCAAACCGGGAGAACTGGCCGGTGGCAAGCAGGCCGGCCAGCCCTGGTACAAAGGTGGCGCCAAAAACGGCCATACCAAGACGCCAGGCATGGCGCCGCCGGGTACACGCCGTTCGATGGGTAAACGTTGAGAGTAATACCGGCGTGTACGTTATAGGCATTTGCCTACAACTAGCGTCGATATTTCTGCTTGTAGGTCCGCGACCGTTTCTTGAAAGCTTGCCCGGCATCGCCATGCCCTGATCAGCTGTATCGGGACATGGCGATGCCGCTCTCTCTGGAAAAGGACGTTTCCCGTGGCCCTGATACACCTTTGTGTGGCGCTTGCCCTCCTGCTGTCGGTGGCGGCGGTGGTCGCCGTCGAGCCGCCGCGACGCGAAATCCGCTTCGCCGTCGCGGCACATTTCCCGCCTTTTCAAAGCCGCAACCCGCAAGGGCAATTGGTGGGGCTCAATATCGAATTGGGTAACGCCTTGTGCGTGCAGCTCAATGTGCAGTGCACCTGGGTCGACCAGGTCGTCATGGAAAATTTTCCCGCCCTCGACGCCCGGCAGTTTGACGCGATCATGGGGATGGCGCCGACCTCGAGCCGACAGCAATGGGTCAATTTCAGCGATGACCTTTACCCGATCACCACGCGCTTGGTGGCACGCAAGGATTCAGGCTTGAGCCCGGACAGGCAGTCACTCAAGGGCAAGCGTGTCGGGGTTCTGTTAAGGAGCAACCGGGAAGCCTTTGCCCTGTCACGCTGGGCGCCTTCGGGCGTGTATATCAAGAGTTTCTGGCTCAATGACCAACTGGTGGGCAGCCTCCTCGCAGGCGAGATCGATGCCACCCTGCAAGGCGCGGTGGAAATCCGCGAAGCCCTGCTCGACAAGCCCGAAGGTATGGATTTCGCTTTCATGGGCTCCCCGGTGTTATCCAAGCTGTTGGGCAGCAGTGTCGCGATTGCGTTACGCAAGACCGATACCGTCCTGCGTACCGAGCTCAACCGCGCCCTGGAGCAACTCAAGCAAAACGGCGAATACCAGCGCATTCTCCAGCCCTACCGCCTCGACACAACCCCTATTGATCCAGCGACGCTCAGGCCGCCCGCAACGGGATAAACGCGTAATTGGCCGGCACCTCGGTGGCAATCTGCGCGCCGGCGTCCAGCAGTTGTTCGGCAATGTCCATGCCGGACACATGAAACACCCACTGATTGGCCGGCACCGGCTGGGCAGTCGCCGCGTCAATGGCCTGGGCGAACGCCTGCATATCCGGGAGGTACGCGGTGAAACCGTCGCCCTTGAGCGCCGCGGTACGAATGCCCAGCAAGGCGCACACGGACTCCTTGGTGTGCACATCGTCACGGTCGGCCTGGCGCGAACGGCGGATCAGTTCAGCCAGTTCAGCATCCATCAACTCACCACCAACGATCAACGCCGGGCCCTGTTCCCACGACTCCGGTGGGCAATCCTTGGCGCTCGGGTTCAACGGGATATGCGGATTGATCTCCATCGGATAGATCCGGCACACCAGCGGGCGTCGTTCGTAGATGCTGCAGCGATTGTCTTCGTCAAGATTCCGGCAGCGTCCGGCGTTGTACGCGGCGAAGGTGATTGCCACGAAGGCCTCGGTATTGCCGCTGGGGACCACCACTGAACGGCGCTCGGCATGTTCACGTTGCTGCTGGGGCAAGCCCAGGCCGCTGGCCAGAAAACCCTCGACCAGCACGATCACGTTACCGCCGTCCGCCGCCCAGTGACGGGCCTCTTCGAGGGTCAGGGGGACGTGGTGATCGGAGCAGCATTTGCCGCAACCTACGCAGGAAAAGTGAGTGTTCATGGCGTGATCTGTCACCAGGCAAGGTCAGAAGGCAAGCGTGAGCGGTGACGGGTTTTGACCTCTGTTCACCGCTTGGCCTATCTGGAAGCAAGTTATGCGCCAGTGAACGTCAGTCCTCGGCAACCAGGTCGCGCAGGACCAGGCCCATGCCTGCGCTTTCATACAATTGCCGCGCGCGCAGATTACGCTCCAGCACCTTGAGATCCACGTAAGGTTCGCCACGCTGCTTGAACACGTGGAAGGCATGCAGCAACAACGCCCGGCCCAGCCCCTGGCCTTGCGCGCAGGGGTGGACCGAGAGGTTCTTGATAAAGGCGCTGGTCCAGCAGACGGCCACGCCGAGCATGCCATCGGCATTGCTGGCCACCAGGCACAGCCTGGGGTTGAACTCGGCATCGGTGACGAATTGCCGGCGCCACGGCTCAAGGCTCACCACACGGCCACCGCCCTGATCCTGGGTCATGCGCAATACCGCGTGAATGGCCGGGGCCAATTCATCGCGGTAGTGATCCAGTTGCGTACCGGCCGGCCACTGCGGGGCGGGCAGGCTACCGGTGAGATCGCGACGCAGCAGCTGGAAATACTCCGCCAAGGCTTACAAACCCTTTTGCGCCACGGTTTGCGCAGCGACGACCAGGCACTTGGTCAGCTCAGGGGAGGAAAACTTGGTCAGCACCGCATCGGCACCGGCCAGGCGCGCTTTCTCACTGTTCATCGCGCTGTCCAGGGAGGTGTGCAGCAATATGTAGAGATGCTGGAAGTCCGGGGTTTCGCGCAAAGTGCGGGTGAGGGCATAACCGTCCATCTCGGACATTTCGATGTCCGACACCACCACATTGATCTGCTCGCCGGTGCCTTGCAGCTCCAGCAGCACATCGATGGCTTCCTTGGCGCTGCGCGCGGTGTGACAGGTCAGGCCGAGGTTACGCAAGGTGTGCACCGATTGCTGCAGCGCCACTTGGCTGTCATCGACCACCAGAATGCGCGCGTTGCCGAGGACTTCGGCTTCTTCCATGGTCAGGTCGGTCGGCGCGACTTCGATCGGCGCCGGGGCGATGCCATGGATGACTTTTTCGATATCCAGCACTTGCACCAGGCCACCTTCCACCTGGGTGACCCCGGTAATGAACGCGCGATTGCCGCCGGAGCCATAGGGCGGCGGACGAATGTCGGTGGTCAGGCAATGCACGATCTTGCTCACCGCCTGCACATGCAAGCCCTGCTTGGAGCGGCTGACATCGGTGACGATCAGGCAGCCGCCGTTCGGGTCCAGCAACGGCATCTCGCCCAGGGCGCGGCTCAGGTCGATCACGGCCAACGAGTTACCGCGCAACGTGGCAATGCCTTTGACGTGGGGGTGCGACTCCGGCAGTTTGGTCAGCGGAGGGCAGGGGATGATTTCGCTGACTTTCAGCAGATTGATCGCCATCAGCTTGCCGCTGCGCAAGGTAAAGAGCAGAAGCGAGAGTGAATCTGCGCGGGCTTTGGTGGTGGACATAAAAACCTTCTGGGGATCAGGGATGACGATCTATACACCGTTATCGGCCCTGACCCCGAAAACTGTAGGAGCGAGCTTGCTCGCGAAGAGCGTCAACGATAACGCCGCGAATCTGGTTTAACGCGGCGTTCTCAGGTTTTTCGCGAGCAAGCTCGCTCCTACAGTGGGGGGTGTCAGCCCTTCCACACCTGCGGGTTCACCAGGTCCTGGGGGCGCTGTCCGAGCAAGGCGCTGCGCAGGTTGTCCAGCGCGCGGTTGGCCATGGCTTCGCGGGTTTCGCCGGTGGCCGAACCAATGTGCGGCAGGGTCACCGCATTGCTCAGTTGGAACAGTGGCGACTCGGTCAGCGGTTCCTTTTCATACACATCCAGCCCGGCGCCACGAATGCGCTGGGTTTGCAGGGCTTCGATCAGCGCCGGCTCATCCACCACCGGGCCACGGGAGATGTTGATCAGGATGGCACCGGGCTTCATCAGCGCCAGTTCCCGGCGACTGATCAGGTGACGGGTCTTGTCGCTCAAGGGCACCACCAGGCAGACGAAATCCGCCTCGGCCAGCAATTGATCGAGGCTGCGAAACTGTGCGCCCAGCTCCTGTTCCAGCGCGCTCTTGCGGCTGTTGCCGCTGTACAGGATCGGCATATTGAAGCCCAGGCGCCCCCGCCGGGCCACGGCCGCGCCGATATTGCCCATGCCGACGATGCCCAGGGTCTTGCCGTGCACATCGCAGCCGAACAACGGTGCGCCAACGCTGGCTTTCCACTGGCCGGCCTTGGTCCAGGCATCCAGTTCGGCCACCCGGCGTGCACTGCTCATCAACAGCGCGAAGGCCAGGTCGGCGGTGCTTTCGGTGAGCACGTCAGGAGTATTGGTGAGCATGATCCCGCGCTCATTGAAGTACGCGACATCGTAGTTGTCGTAGCCCACCGACACGCTGGACACCACCTCCAGCTGGCGCGCGCCTTCAAGCTGTTCGCGGCCCAGCTTGCGGCCCACACCGATCAAGCCATGGGCATGGGGCAGGGCTTCGTTGAATTGCGCGTTGATGTCGCCCAGCTTGGGATTGGGCGCGATCACCTCGAAATCCTGTTGCAGGCGCTCGATCATCTGCGGCGTGACACGGCTGAAGGCGAGGACAGTCTTTTTCATGGCTGGCGGGCTCATCGACGACGAAAGAATGCCTGGCACGCTAACATTTATCCCCTCATCACAAAACCTGTAGGAGCGAGCTTGCTCGCGAAAAACGTCAACGATAACGCGTTCATCCAGATTGAATGCGGTGCCCTCAGGTTTTTCGCGAGCAAGCTCGCTCCTACATAGGTTGTCAGTTCGCCATCCGCACGCCACCCAAACCACCGCTCAACTCATACGCCACCAGCTCCGCCTGGTGCGCCGCGAGGATTTCCGGCAGCGAACCGCGCAGGTATTCCACCCAGGTCTTGATCTTCGCATCCAGGTATTGGCGCGACGGGTAGATGGCGTACAGGTTCAACTCCTGGGAACGGTAGGTCGGCATCACGCGCACCAGCGTGCCGTTGCGCAGCCCTTCGATGGCGGCGTACACCGGCAGCAGGCCGACGCCCATGCCGCTGGTGATGGCGGTTTTCATCGCATCGGCCGAATTCACCAGGAACGGCGAGCTGTTGATCGCCACACTTTCCTGGCCTTCAGGGCCGTTGAAGGTCCATTTGTCCAACTGGATCACCGGACTGACCAGGCGCAGGCAGGCATGGTTGAGCAAATCCTGGGGCCGTTGTGCGCAGCCCTTGGCCTTGACGTACTCCGGCGAGGCGCAGGCGATGCTGTAGGTGATGCCCAGGCGTTGCGAGACGAAACCCGAATCCGGCAGTTCGCTGGCCAGGACGATGGACACGTCGTAGCCCTCATCGAGCAAGTCCGGCACGCGGTTGGCCAGGGTCAGGTCGAAGGTCACATCGGGGTGGGTGCGGCGGTAGCGGGCGATGGCGTCGATCACGAAATGCTGGCCGATACCGGTCATGGTGTGCACTTTCAATTGCCCGGCGGGGCGCGCGTGGGCGTCGCTGGCTTCTGCTTCGGCTTCCTCGACGTAGGCGAGGATCTGCTCACAGCGCAGCAGATAGCGTTTGCCGGCCTCGGTCAACGCAATGCGGCGGGTGGTGCGGTTGAGCAAGCGGGTTTGCAGGTGGGCCTCAAGGTTTGAGACCGCGCGCGAGACGTTGGCAGTGGTGGTGTCCAGTTGCGCGGCGGCGGCGGTGAAGCTGCCGGCCTCTGCAACACAACTGAACGCGCGCATGTTTTGCAGGGTGTCCATGGGGTGTTCTCAAGGGAGATGGCAAATTGTGACATGAAGTAGCGCACAGGTGTGTATCCGCTCGGCCTGGCGCTTCAGGACAGCGTCCAGGCCTCACTGACTTTCGCCTCATAGTGCGGCAGGTAGCCCGCTAGCACGGCATTGAACGCCGCCAGCGCCTGGCTGCGGTTTTCGGCAGTGGGGGCCGCAGCCGCGGTGCGCGCCTGCCGGGTGAGTGTGTCAACCGCCGAGGCGAGCGCCGGAGTGATGCGCTTGAGCGCGTCGAGTTCGCTGCTCAGCACCGTGCCAGGGTGTTGCTCGCCGATCCTGTCGAGCAGTGCCTGAACGTCATCGGCGTGCTGCTGCAGGTAAGCGTCCCAGGCATGTGATTGTTTGGAGGATTGCAGGCAGTGTCGGGCTACCGGCAGCAGATGGTCCAGGGATTGGTCGCCCACGTGCTCCTGGCGCAAGGTCTTCCGGGTGCGCAGGGACTGCAGGTCAAGGCCGCTGTGCTGCTCGGCCGGATGCGGCAGCGTCAGGTCACGCGCCTTGCTCAGCGTATGACGGGTGAGCAGCACCACCGGCTCCCCGTGCTTGATTTTAACCAGCACCTGAGTGTGCGACGGCTTGGCGGGGTTGAGCAGCGATTCGCTGATCGAGTGGATCAGGTGGTCCCACTCGAAGGTCTGCTCGCCAATCGCCGACAACGCCTGGCGCAGGCTTTTTTTCAGCGCATCGGCTGGTTTGAGCGGGGCAATGTCGATCGTCAGGTAATCGCCGCTCAGATGCGGGTCATCCCGTTTGCGGTGGCTGATTTCAATCGTCACTCCTTTGCCGCTGCCTGCCTGTGACGACGCCGTGATGCCGGACGAGCCGCTCAGCGTCCGGGAGGGGGCTGTGAGCGTGTACACCTTCAACGAATTGGGTCGAAGCAATACGCGATGTTGATCGATCAGGGCCCGAATGGCGTTGTCCTGCTCGGGATCGATACGCGAGTTGGCCTTGAGCCGCACATAGCGTTCCAGCAGCGCGCAGGCGTGTCGGTGGTCTGCGCTCAGGCAGCGGTTCAATGCGGATGCCGGCAGGCGCGCACTGGCCCGCAGGGTGAACCGCCGGCTGCTGTCGGCCACGTGGGTGTTCATCGCATTGAGCAGCGTCACTGCGTCGTCATCCTGGCGTTTGGAGCCGGCCATGTGTTGCAGCGCCAGGGCCGGCGCCATGTCGTGCAGGCCGAGGATATCCAGCACTTTGCTCAGGCGGGTGCGTTGCAGGGTCAGCGTCAGGGTGGAATTCACGTTCAATACGCTGAAAAAATCCATCGCCACCTTGCTGTGTAGAGTCAGTGCGATGCCTTTTTCGCGGATGATCGGCGCCGAGGGCGGGTGCAGGACGGGTAATTCCACTGCGGCCAGGCCTGCACGCTTCAGTGCCTGGCGAACGTAGGGCTGGCTCAGCGCCGAATAGGCCCGGTGTCGATGCAGGTGGCGATGGTCGCTCACCAGCTCGCGCAATTGCCCGAGCGTACGCCCGATGCTTTCGCTCAGCGACGTGCGTAGCGAGCCGCTGCGGCTGTCGGCGTAATGCTCCAGGCTGGCATACGTGCGGGACATCACATGTCCCAGGCTGAGGTGCTGCTCAGACCGGCCCTCACTCAGTTCCGTCAGCGTGGACTTGAGCTTGCCTTGCAGGGCGATCACACGGGTGCTGTGCACCCGCTGGTCCGGGCCGGTGTGCAGGTGCGAGTCGATGGCCAGGCGCGGGCCTGCACTGAGCTGGCGCGTTGACTCCAATGGGTAGTCGATGCCGATATGACGATGGTTGCTGCGTTCTCCACCCTTGCGCACGTAGGCCAGCGACGTCAGTAACCGTTGCGTCAGGCGTTGATGCCGGCCGTCGCTGATCGCTGCGCGAAACTGCCACTTCAGGGCGCGGCACAGTGTGTAGTCCGCCTCGATATCCGGGTCTCGGCGGGTGCGATGTTGCTTGAGCAGGTGTTCGGCCTTTTTGAAGAAGGCGTAGAAACCCGGTAGCTCATCGACCGACAGTTCCAGCCGCTGTTGGCTGTTGCACAGTCGCTGGTGAAGCGCCTCGATGGCGAGCCGGTGGCGTTGATCGCCGCCAAGCGGTTCCAGCTGTTGCACGATGTGGTCGGCGATCCAGCGCACATCTCTTTGCAGCGGCAGCGTGCCGGGGCTTGCAGGCCCCGGCTGCATATGCAGCTGCCTTTGCAGCACTGCGGCGGTGTCATACAGGGGCGGCTGAGTCGACACTGGGCTGGGGACGCGAAGCATCGGATGTTCCTGAGGCCGGACGGGCTCAGGATTGTGAAGGCTGGTAATGCCGGGCGATGTAGGAGGAGTTCTTGGGTCTCTGGAAAACCGTCTGAACCGTGCAGGCCCCGCCTGGATTATCGTCGGAACGGTAATAAAGATTCACAGGAATGCCCGCTTATCGTTCCCGGTCGTGCCCCCTAGAATTGCGCCACTTTCCCCGCGTCAACCACCTCAGGAATTCGCAAGCCGTGCCGCGTCGCATCAGCAGAGAGCTGAAGACTCTCAGTGTTTGGGCCTTATCGTTAGCAATAAGCGGCTGCATCGGAACCTCTGGTATCGGCCCCCAGGGCCAGGCCTTGGACGCCAATCATCTGGCCACCGACGAAGCGATCCAGAGCGCCGCCAGCGACGCCCATTGGCCCACCGCGCAATGGTGGCGAGCCTACGGCGATGCACAGCTCAACCATTGGGTTGAACTCGCCACGCAAGACAGCCCCAGTATGGCCATGGCCGCCGCACGGGTGCGTGAAGCGCGGGCGCTGGCCGGAGTGGCCGAATCGGCAGAGTCCCTGCAGATCAACAGCGACACCACCCTCAAGCGCCACAACTGGCCGAAGGATCAGTTCTATGGCCCCGGTGAGTTGAGCGGTGCGAACACTTGGGACAACAACGCGTCCCTGGGGTTGAGCTACGCCCTTGACCTGTGGGGGCGCGAGCGCAATGCCAGCGAGCGTGCCGTCGACCTCGCCCACATGCGCGTCGCCCAGGCGCGCCAGGCCCAGCTCGAGCTGCAGAACAACATGGTGCGCGCCTATATCCAGTTGTCCTTGCACTACGCCGAACGCGATATCGTCGCGGCCACCCTGGCCCAGCAGGAGCAGATCCTGGACCTGGCCAACAAGCGCCTGAGCGCCGGGATCGGCACGCACCTGGACGTCAGCCAGGCCCAGACCCCGCTGCCGGAAACCCACCGGCAGTTGGACGCGCTGGATGAGCAAATCGCCCTGAGCCGCAACCAGCTGGCGGCGTTGGCCGGCAAAGGGCCGGGGGAGGGCGCGCAGTTGCGACGCCCGAGCCTGTCGCTTGCCGCTGCGTTGAGGCTGCCCTCGACCTTGCCCGCGCAGTTGCTCGGCCAGCGTCCCGATGTCGTCGCCAGTCGCTGGCAGGTGGCGGCCCAGGCGCGGGGTATCGATGTCGCCCACGCGGGCTTTTATCCCAACGTCGACCTGGTCGGCAGCCTCGGTTACATGGCCACCGGTGGCGGCGTGCTGGCGTTTGTCGCGGGCAAGAAATTCAACTACAACGTCGGCCCGGCAATCACCCTGCCGATCTTCGACGGTGGGCGTCTGCGTGCCGAGCTGGGTGAAGCCAGCGCCGGTTATGACAGCGCCGTGGCGCACTACAACCAGACCCTGGTCAATGCGCTCAAGGGCATCAGTGACCAGTTGATCCGCCGCGAGTCCATGGACAAGCAGGCGTCGTTTGCCGCGCAATCGGTGGCGTCGGCGCAGAAAACCTACGACATCGCCACCATCGCCTATCAACGTGGCCTGACTGACTACCTCACTGTGCTGAACGCCCAGACCCTGCTGTTTCGCCAGCAGCAGCTGGAGCAACAGGTACAGGCCGCGCGCCTGAGCGCCCACGCCGAACTGGTGACCGCCCTGGGCGGTGGCCTGGGTGCCGGCGACGATGTGCCGCGTAACGACAAAACCCTCCCCAGCAAGACTCCGGCGGCGCTGGCCGTGTTCGATCACTGAGTAGATGGCGATGACTCCCTTGCCTGCACCACTGCGCTGGCTGCACTCCCTTGAGTGGCGTCGTGGTTTTTTCGACTGGGCACGCAGCGATGGCGTGACCTGGGTGTATATCTTCAAGGTGCTGCTCGCCGCATTCCTCACCCTGTGGCTGGCGATGCGCCTGGAACTGCCGCAGCCGCGCACCGCAATGATCACGGTGTTTATCGTGATGCAACCGCAGAGCGGCCAGGTGTTTGCCAAGAGCTTTTACCGCTTCCTCGGCACGCTGGCGGGGTCTGCGGTGATGGTGCTGCTGATCGCATTGTTTGCGCAGAACACCGAACTGTTCCTCGGCGCCCTGGCCATCTGGGTGGGCATCTGCACCGCCGGCGCCACGCGTAATCGCAATTTTCGCGCCTACGGGTTTGTGCTCGCCGGCTACACGGCGGCGATGGTCGGTTTGCCGGCCCTGGCCCACCCGGACGGCGCCTTTATGGCGGCGGTGTGGCGGGTGTTGGAAATCTCCCTGGGGATTCTCTGCTCGACGCTGGTCAGCGCCGCGATCCTGCCGCAAACCTCCAGCGCCGCGATGCGCAATGCGCTCTATCAACGTTTCGGGGTGTTCGCGCTGTTTGTCACCGACGGCCTGCGCGGACGCAGCCAACGTGAAGTCTTTGAAAGCGCCAACGTGCGCTTTATCGCCGAAGCGGTTGGCCTGGAGGGCCTGCGCAGCGTCACTGTTTTCGAAGACCCGCATATGCGCCGGCGCAACGGTCGGCTCAGTCGCCTCAACAGCGAGTTCATGGGCATCACCACACGCTTCAACGCCTTGCATCAGTTGCTGGCGCGACTGCGCGCCGACGCCGCCGATCATGTGGCGGCGGCGATCAAGCCCGGCCTGCAGGACCTGGCCGAAGTGCTCGACGGTTTTTCCGCGCGCGCCCTGACCAGCCCCGACGCGGCGCGCCTGGTCAACGTGCTCAGCGCCTACCGGGACAGCCTGCCCGCCAAGGTGCGCAACCTGCGCGCGACCTTTCAGGAAGGCGAGCCCAGCGAAGCCGAGCAACTGGATTTTCATACCGCCTACGAGCTGCTGTACCGCTTTGTCGACGACCTGCACAACTATGCGCAAACCCACGCGTCCCTGGCCGATCACCGTCACGCACGGGAAGACTGGAACGAGGTCTATACGCCGAAAACCAACTGGCTGGCCTGCGCTGCCGCCGGCATACGCGCCTCGTTCATCCTGATCGTGCTCGGCAGCTACTGGGTGGCCACTGCCTGGCCCAGTGGGGCAACCATGACCCTGATCGCAGCCGCCACGGTCGGCCTGTCCGCTGCGACGCCCAACCCCAAGCGCATGGCCTTCCAGATGGCCTGCGGCACCTTGATCGGTGCGCTGGTGGGCTTTGTCGAAATGTTCTTCGTGTTTCCCTTGATCGATGGCTTCCCGCTGCTGTGCGTGATGCTCGCGCCGGTGATCATCTTCGGCGCCTTCCTTGCCTCCCGCCCGCAGTACGCCGGGGTCGGCGTGGGCTTGCTGATCTTCTTCAGCACCGGCTCGGTGCCGGATAACCTGACGGTCTATAACCCCTACCTCTTTATCAACGACTACATCGCCATGGTCATCGGCATGCTGGTGTGCGCGGCAGCCGGGGCGATCATCCTGCCGCCCAACAGCCGCTGGCTGTGGCAGCGCCTGGAGCAGGACCTGCGCGAGCAAGTGGTGTACGCGATCAGCGGCAAGCTCAAGGGCCTGGCGTCGAGCTTTGAAAGCCGCACCCGTGACCTGCTGCACCAGGCCTATGGCCTCGCCGCCGGCCAGCCGCAGGTGCAGCGCGACCTGCTGCGCTGGATGTTCGTGGTGCTGGAGGTCGGTCACGCGATCATCGAGTTGCGCAAGGAACAGGCGATCCTGCCGGTGCATCCGGCGTACGCGCAGTCCCAGCCGTGGCGCCAGGCCATCCGCGTCATGGGGCGCTCGCTGGTGCGGCTGTTCCTGCAACCCAGCGCCAGCAACCTGGAGCGCGGCTTGATCGCCGTCGACCATGCGCTCAGCCGCGTGCAGGCCACCGACGAACCGTTCGCCCCGTACTTCGACACTTCGGCCCTGCGCCGGGTGAAAAGCTACCTGCACTTTATCCGCACCTCATTGATGGACCCGCAATCGCCGTTGGCGGCGCTGAAAGGATCTGCAAATGCCTCGTGAAATCGCCTTCCACGGCCTTTACATGCCGACCATGACCCTGATGTTCCTGGTCGCGGCCGTCCTGGCCTGGGCCCTGGACCGCTTCCTGGCCGGGTTCGACCTGTACCGGTTTTTCTGGCACCCGGCGTTGCTGCGCCTGAGCCTGTTCGTTTGCCTGTTCGGCGCCCTGGCGCTGAGCGTCTACCGTTGAGAATGCCCCGATGAAAAAATTTTTCAGCCTGCTCGCGACCCTGCTGGTGCTGGCGTTGGCGATCTGGATTGGCCGCACGTTGTGGGTGCATTATATGCAGACGCCCTGGACCCGCGACGGCCGTGTGCGCGCAGACATCATCAACGTCGCGGCCGATGTGACGGGCGAGGTGGTGGACGTGCCGGTACGCGATAACCAGTGGGTGAAAAAAGGCGACCTGCTGATGCAGATCGACCCCGAGCACTACCGCATCGCGGTCAAGCAGGCGCAGTCGCTGGTGGCTTCACGCAAAGCCACCTGGGAGATGCGCAAGCTCAATGCCCACCGCCGCGCCGACCTGGATGCCCTGGTGATCTCCCGGGAAAATCGCGACGACGCCAGCAACATCGCCGATGCGGCCCTCGCCGATTACCAGCACGCCCTGGCGCAACTGGAAGCCGCTGAACTGAACTTGAAACGCACCCACGTCGTGGCGGCGGTGGACGGTTATGTCACCAACCTCAATGTGCATCGCGGCGACTATGCGCGCATCGGCGAAGCGAAAATGGCCGTGGTGGATATGAACTCGTTCTGGGTCTATGGCTTCTTTGAGGAAACCAAGCTGCCCCATGTGAAAGTCGGAGATAAAGCCGATATGCAATTGATGAGCGGCGAGACGCTCAAGGGCCATGTGGAAAGCATCTCGCGCGGCATCTACGACCGCGACAACCCCGAGAGCCGCGAGCTGATTGCCGATGTGAACCCGACGTTCAACTGGGTGCGTTTGGCCCAGCGTGTGCCGGTGCGGATTCATATTGATGAAGTGCCCGAAGGCGTGTTGTTGGCGGCGGGGATTACCTGCACAGTCATCGTAAACTCAACACAAAACTGAAAAATGTGGGAGGTGCGTGAGTATCTACACGACTTTTAGGTACCACGCGGGACCCTGTGGGAGGGGGCTTGCCCCCGATGGCGGCCTCTGGGCTGGCCAGGATGTTGGATTGGATCGAGTACATATCCGTTTCTGCGGTCACGGCCACTTAGGGTTCCGCCCTGACGGCGGGTCACTTTGGAAAAGCCCCAAAGTAACCAAAGGGCTCTTGCCCCACCACTCGGCACCTCGCTTGGGCTCGGTGTGCCCGAACGAAGGCTTGAATCCGTGGGCCGCCGCAATGGGCCATCCATGGCCCAGTGCGGCTAACCCTGCGTCCTGCCGGGTTGCCCACGGATTCAAGCCTGCGTTCGGCCAGCGTGGTTTAACGGGGCGCCTAAGATCAAAAGCAGATCAAGAGCGGCTCGCTTCGCATCGTGGTTACGGTTGAGCGCTACAGAGTTGTGTAATTGGGGGCAAGCCCCCTCCCACATTTAGACCCGCGTTAAGCTTTGATAAACGTCTCGTGCAAGTGTCGCCACAACAGCGCGCCACTCGCCTGCTTCTCAAACACCACGGTCGCGCGACGATCCGTCCGGGTGCCGCTGTTGTCCACCTGATGCTCCCGATACGTCACCGTCGCACCGCGCGCATGCCGGTCAATCCCGGCCATTTCACTCAAGGTGATTTTCAGCCCAGGACGCATGCCGCCCAGGCGAGTAAACAGCGCGTTGACCCCGGCTGCATTGACGCGTGTGCCGGTGGCGGGGGCGATCATGCTGAATTCGGGAGAGAAGCGCGCGAGCAGGTTCTGCAAAGTGCCCTCAGGGGCGACGCCGGCGAACCATTGCTCGATTTCGACGTGGGTCTGGATGACTTCTTCAAAAAAATCGCTGTAGTCGATCATTTACAAATTCCCCTTCAAACCAAAGCGTTTCTTCAGTACGGCTTCCAACAACCCCTTGGGCAACAACGCCGCCATCAACGGCAACGCGCGGCTGCCATTGCCCGAACGCAACAGGCGCGGTGGTCGTGCTTGCTGCACGGCCTTGAGCACATCCGCCGCGAACTCGTTGGCTGGGGTGGGTTTGTCCTGGGACGCCTGACTGCGCGCACGAATACCTTCGCGCAACGGCCACCACGGCGATTGTTCGTTGATCAGCAATTCGGCCTGGGCGCCGGCGTTTTTTGCAAAGCTTGTATTGATTGCGCCGGGCTGTACTTCCATGACCCGTACACCGAACGGCGCCAGCTCCATGCGCAACGCATCGCTCAAGGCATGCACGGCGGCTTTGGAAGCGCAGTAGGCGCCGGCGAACGGCGTGACCAGTACACCGGAAACGCTGCCTATATTCACCACCAGGCCCTTGCGCTTGCGTAGCGCGGGGAACAGCGCCTGGGTGACGCCGACGATGGAGAACACATTGGTTTCGAACTGACGTTGCATGGCGTCGGTGCCGCCATCGAGCAGCGGGCCCATAGCCCCGTAGCCGGCGTTGTTGACCAGCACGTCCAGCTCGCCCAACTGTGCGGCCAGTTGCTGCAAGGCGGCGCTGTCGTTGACGTCCAGTTGCACGGCGTTGAAGCCAGCGGCGGCGAGGGCGGCGACGTCGTCCGGGCGGCGGGCGCTGGCCCAAACGTTAAAGCCGGCGGTTTTGAAGCTGTCGGCCAGGGCACGGCCAATGCCGCTGGAACAACCGGTGATGAGTACGGTGGGCATGGATCAATCCTTTGTCAGTCCGAGAAACTGCCTTGCAGGTGCTCGGCGCGAAATTCCAGGGTTTGCGGGCGATAGCCGGGGCGCAGTGGCGGGGTGGGCAGGCAGTCTTCCCAGGTGGCGCCGGCCTGCAGTTCCCCGGGGCCACGATAACGGGGGGCGGCGTAGACGTTGTCGGCCAGGTTCACCGTGTCGCCCGGTGCATAGGCCGCGACGCGCCAACGCAATTCGGTGAGGGGCACGTCGTTGCCATTGTTCAAGACCAGCTTCAACGGGCGGTCGGCAGGGCATTCCTGCGGGGCGTAGGTGATGCGCAGTTCCAGGCGGGCCAGTTGCGCGGCTTCGCGGTTTTCCAGCCACACCACCCACACCGCCACCAAACCCAGGCCGACGGCAGCGGCCAGCGATACCGGCAAGGCCTTGGCCGGGTAGCGCAGCAGCAGGATCAGCCAAGTGATGATCAGCAGCACACCGAAGAACATAACGATAACCTCACAAGGGATCAAACATCCTACTCGTGGGGCGCCCCGATTGCCTATTGCGCTCGATGCTTTTCCCAGGTGCACAGGTCTCTGGCCCGAGGGCATGGGAACCGCATCGAGCTTTTTTGCCACAACATATTTAAATGGAATGATCTGACGCCAGGGAGGTAACCAACCGATAAGTCAGGTGCCTTTATGACCGTATCAAACATTGCTACACCCGTGCTGACCTCCCTTACCGCACCGATGGCTCCGCCCCCGTCCGCCGCGGCGGCAGCAATCATTCATGCGCCTGACCAGGAGGTCGGATCAACGTCATTGCCACGTATGCAGAACCTGGGGCTGACGAACTTGCGGCAGACTGTCATGCAAGGCCTCAATGACCAGGTCAGTTCGCGCTTTCCCACTGCCCTCAACAACAACGACACCAAAGATAAAGCCGCAGGGGCAGCCCTTACCGTGGGTGGCGCGATGTTGCAAGGGGTCGGAAAGCAGCTCGCCAGGTCGGGTGGTTTTGGTGCGAAAGTTGCGGGTGCGGCAGCCACATGGATGGGCAGGGGCGCCGAGGAAATCGGCAAGGATAAATACAGCAATGCGGGTAGCAGCTCTAACGGGAGCGGGGGCTATAACGCCTACTCCCCATCGAACTGGAAGCGTTCAAGTGATCAGAGGCCATAGGTTCAGAAGCTCACTGAGCTGAAAAACCCCCGCCCAACCGACTGCGGATAGGGAACGCAGTTGGCTGGACGGGGGTTTCTGTTACGACTCGTTTATTGCGCAATAGTTTTCACTGACACGCCACGTTCAATCGGCGTGGAGCGACCGTAGATATCTTCGAAACGCTCGATATCGTCTTCGCCCAGGTAGCTGCCCGATTGCACCTCGATGATCTCCAGCGGGATCTTGCCCGGGTTGCGCAGACGGTGCACCGAAGCGATAGGGATGTAGGTGGACTGGTTCTCGCAGAGCAGGAACACGTTGTCGTCACAGGTGACTTCAGCGGTGCCGCTGACCACGATCCAGTGCTCGGCGCGGTGGTGGTGCATCTGCAGCGACAGGCAGGCGCCCGGCTTGACCGAGATGTGCTTGACCTGGAAACGCCCGCCCATGTCCACCGAGTCGTAGGAGCCCCACGGACGATAGACTTCACAGTGATTCTGGGTCTCGCTGCGGCCTTGCTCGTTAAGGGTGTTGACCATCTGCTTGACGCCCTGGACCTTGTCCTTGTGAGCAATCATCATCGCGTCCTTGGTTTCCACCACCACGATGTTGTCCAGGCCGATCACCGAGACCAGCTTGCCGTTGCCATGCACCATGCAGTTGCGGCTGTCCTGGATCACCACGTCGCCTTTGCTCACGTTGCCGTTGGCGTCTTTGTCATTGACCGCCCACAGCGAGGCCCAGCAGCCCACGTCGCTCCAGCCGGCGCTCAACGGCACCACACAGGCGCGCTGGGTTTTTTCCATCACGGCGTAGTCGATGGAGTTGTCCGGGCAGCAGGCGAAGGTGGCTTCGTCGAAGGTCACGGTGTCGGCGGTCTGCTCGCTGCGTTCGAGGGTCAGCACGCAGGTGTCGTAGATGTCCGGGTCGTGCTTTTTCAGCTCTTCCAGAAAACGACTGGCGCGGAACAGGAACATGCCGCTGTTCCAGAAATAGCCGCCGCTTTTGACGAACTCGACGGCGCGTTTTTCATCGGGTTTTTCCACGAACTGCTGCACGCGGCTTACGCCTTCAGGCAGCAGTGAATCGTTGCTGGACTTGATGTAGCCGTAACCGGTTTCCGGACGGGTTGCCGGCACGCCGAACAGCACCATCTCGCCGCGCTCGGCGGCCACGGTGGCCAGGGCCAGGGCGCGTTGCAGGGCTTTCTGGTCGTCGATCACGTGGTCGGCAGGCAGCACCAGCATCAGCTCGTCACGGCCTTCATTGACCAGCATCATCGCGGTCAGGGCCACGGCCGGCGCGGTGTTGCGGCCGAACGGCTCCATCAGGATGCGCTGGCACTCAAGCTTGCGCGCGCTCAGTTGCTCGTTGACGATAAAACGGTGGTCCTTGTTGCAGACCACGATGGGGGAGTCCATGCCTTCGAACACCAGGCGTTCCAGGGTTTGCTGGAACAACGTGTGCTCGCCGGTCAAGGCCAGGAATTGCTTGGGGAACTGTTTACGCGAAAGCGGCCAAAGACGTGAGCCGCTACCACCGGAAAGGATGACTGGAATCATGGGTGTTTCTCCTTGAATCAGTTTGGGTCAGAGCTACGAAGGTTTGTCGTTTCACTCTTGTTTTTGTCTCGGTCCGAACCGGCGCCTCGATCCCCTGTAGGAGCGAGCTTGCTCGCGAAAAACCTGAGAGCAGCGCGATAACCAAAGGCGCTGCGTCATCGTTGACGTTCTTCGCGGGCAAGCCTGCTCCTGCAGTAGATTGCGTTCAGTTCGGGAAATAATCAGCGGGTCGACACTGGGCGTTTCACCCAGACCGGCGACAGGCTTGAACCGGAACCGGTGACGTACAGCACCGCTGCCTCACCGCGCTCCAGGGCAACCGGCTTCACATCGCCGACTTTCTTGTCACCGTCATACAACGCCAGGCTCACCTTCACCGGGTTGATTTCACGTTCGCCACGGCCCTTGGCCGCCACCGACTTGACCACGTCGGTCTTGCCGTCGGCAGTCTTCAAGGTCAGGGCCTTGTCGCTGAGGTTCTGCACGCGCACCAGGGATTTCTGCTTGTTCTTGAACGGTGGTTCCTCGATCAACTGAGGCTGGCCGCTGCCGCTGTTGACCAGGGTGTAGTAGTGATCGGCGGCGAGCTTGACCGGTACGGTCTGGCTGCCGACCTTGGCGCTGTAGTCGCCGCCCGGCATGAAGCTGAAGTCGCTGCTGGCCAGTGGCGCAACGTCGCTGAGGTTGGTGGCGCCGACCGTGGCGCTGACTTCCTGGTTGCTGGCGTTGTAGATGCGCACGAAGCTCGAGCCTTTCGGCGCCGTTGGGCCGTAGAGCGCGGCATCACCACCGGCGAAGGCGGACATGGATACGAAGCTCAGGCCGGCGGCGATAGCCAGGGTCTTGGCGAGACGACGAGGAGTTGTAGTGAAAGTCATGTGAGTTACCTCTCTTTCAGTTTTGCGCCCGGTCGGGCGTCTCGGATTTCTGATTTTTAAAAGCAGGGGTGTTGCTTGCCATGTTCTGTTGGCGCGAACCGGCTTGTTTAAGCTGCGCAACCCACGCGGGGTCGGCATCACCGATTTCGTTGTTGACGGGCAGATAGCGTTCAGGGAACTCCCAGATCAGCACCTGGGGCGGGTTGTTCTTGAAGTCGTCGCTTTTCAGGTAGCTGAGCATCGGCAGGATCGGGCCGTGGCCGTCTTCGGCGTAGCTGACCACGTCGCTGCCCAGGGCTTGCTTGAGGGCGCCGACGAAGTTCCAGTTGGGGTTGGCGCTGTAGCTGGTGCCCACCAGGGCCACCGGGGTTTCGCTGTCGCTGAACAGCGCGTCATCACCTTTCTCTTCGGTCAGGTGGGTGACGCGTTTTTGCAGCGGCTCCTTGGGCGGCATCAGGTTTTCGAACAGCGGGTCCAGGGGCAGGAACAGACGCAGGTCGCCTTTATGCGGTTCGGTCTTCTCGGCTTCGGTGACAAAGCGCTGCGGCTCGCCGCTCAGCGGAGTCTTGTCGGCAATCGCCTTGGCCAGTTGCTTGGCGGCGATTTCCGCGCCGTCCGGGGTCCAGTGGGTATCGGTGCGCAGGAACACCTGCTTGCCGGCGAGCTTGGCCTGTTGCAGTGGGCCGAGCAGGTCCGGGGCAGGGATGTTGTCTGCCGCCACACGGGCGTGGAAATCCTGGTACAGGTTGGCGTGGATGCTCGCCGGTTTCACTTCGCCCAGGTGTTCCGGGTACAGGCGCACCTTGGCCGGCACGATCGCCATCACCAGTTGGATGCCCTGGGCCTTGAGCTTCTGGCGCACGCCTTCGACCAGTGCGTAGTTGCCTTGCAGGTTCTGGTCTTCATTGACGGCGGGGTTGAATTCCTCGTCGCTGTACAGCCAGTGATCGCGGCCCAGCACCACACCAGGGCGACCTTCGTTGAACAGCTTGTAGTCCAGCGCCGCCCACAGGTTGGTGCCCAGGCGCTTGATCGGGAACGCCTCGTCGTAATGGGTCTCGACGGCCTTGGTCCAGCGCCCGTTGAGCACCGTGGCATCGGCGTTGGTGCTGAAGCCCAGGAAACTGCGCATTGACCAGACGCCCAGCGCCAGCAGCAGCACCAGGAACAGGCTGATATAGAGGATGCGTAATGAACGGGTCATGGTCGGCTCCCTCAGAATTGGAAGTAAAGGAACGGCGAGAAACTCTGCGCCGACAGTTTCAGGATCGAGGCCACGAACAGCAGCAGCACCGCCGCACGCATCGCGTAGCGTGGCCAGTCAGCGGTCCAGTAGGCCGGTTGCACGGCGGCGTCACGGCCCACGCTGAAGCCGGGCTCGTGGATGCTGCCGGGGTTGTCGCCGGGTACGGCCTTGATCAGGCTCGGATCGCTCGGCTTGGATTTCTCGGCAGGGCGGTTGCGGTAGAAATCGCGCAGGCCAAAGAACGCCAGCGTTGCGTAGGCCACCACCAGGGTCGCCACTTGCAGGCCGGTGAGGTTGGCGCGGTTGAGTTCCGACAGCGACCACTCGCTGAAGCTGAACATGGCACCGTACATACGCCCGGCGACGTGCAGGTTTTCGGCACGGAAGATCACCCAGCCCATCACCACCAGCAGGAAGGTGAAGGCCCAGCGCAGCACGTTGAAGCTGCGTGGCGCCGTATTGAGGCCGATGGCTTTTTCAATCGCCAGCCACATGCCGTGCCAGGCGCCCCACACGATGTAGGTGATGTTGGCGCCGTGCCACAGGCCACCGAGCAGCATGGTCAGGAACAGGTTGCGGTAGGTGGTCAGCGTGCCTTTGCGGTTGCCGCCCAGGGTGATGTACAGGTAGTCACGCAGCCAGGTGGAGAGGCTGATGTGCCAGCGCCGCCAGAACTCGGTGATCGACTGGCTGATGTACGGCTGCTTGAAGTTTTCCATGAAGCGGAAACCCATCATCAAGCCCAGGCCGATGGCCATGTCGCTGTAGCCGGAGAAGTCGAAGTACAGCTGCGCGGTGTAGGCCAGCGCGCCGAGCCAGGCGTCACCCGTGGTCGGGTTTTGCAGGGCGAAGCAGTGGTCGGCCACCACCGCCAGGGTATCGGCGATGAAGACTTTCTTGATGAAACCCTGCATGAACCGCGTGCAGCCTTCGGAGAACTTGTCGAGAGTGTGGGTGCGGTTGTTGAACTGGTCGGCCAGGTCGCGAAAGCGCAACACGGGGCCGGCGATCAGGTGCGGGAAGATCGCCACGAACGCCGCGAAGTCGATCAGGTTGCGGGTTGCCGGGGTGTCGCCGCGATACACGTCGATGATGTAGCTGATGGACTCGAAGATGTAGAACGAGATCCCGATCGGCAACAGCACGTGGGTGAGGATAAACGGCTCCAGGCCCGCCGACTTCATCATCACATTGATGCTGTCGACGCCGAAGTTGGCGTACTTGAAGTAGCCGAGGATGCACAGGTCGACGGCCACGCCGAGCAGCAGCCAGCGCTGCGCCGGTTGGGTGCGCACGCCGGCGGCACCGACCTTGAGGCCGATCCAGTAATTCCACAGCGTCACGGCGGCGAACAGCGCCAGGAAGTCCACTCGCCACCAGGCGTAGAACACGTAGCTGGCAATCAGCAGCAGCAGGTTGCGATAGCGTTGCCCGCTCAAGTAGTACAAGCCGAGAAAGATCGGCAAGAACAGAAACAGGAACACGTTGGACGAGAAAACCATCCCGATCTCTCCATGTTTAAACCAACAGTCAAGGGCCGCAGCCCCCCCAAACCCCCCCGCGAAATTCGGGGGAGGCTTTGATCGTTCCCACGCTCTGCGTGGGAATGCCTCTTGTGACGCTCTGCGTCACGCTTTGGGACGCGGAGCGTCCCGTGCTGCATTCCCACGCAGAGCGTGGGAACGATCAGCGACTAGCTGCCTTTGTTGCCTTTTTCATGCGTCGGGTCGTAGACCTTGGTCAGGTCGCCGCCCAGGCGGAAGGTCTTGAACGGTTGCATGCCATGCTTGCGCTCGATCACCTCCGGGGCACAGGTGTAGAGGGTGCAGAAAGGCTCGAGCCAGGCGAATTTCATGTCCTGCTTCAAGTCCTTCATGTCCTGCTCCTTGCCGTTCTTCTGTTCGAAGATGTCCGGGTCCTTGACCCCGGCCAGCACCTTGTCGCCCAGGCGCTTGAGCGCGCTGTTGTTTTCCTGGCGCAGGTCCACGCCGTTGACCAGGGCAAAACTGGCGATCATCGACAGCGGCGGCAGGGCGTAGTTGTGGTACGACAGGGCGCGTTGCTGACGCTTCAGTTCGTTCGGCAGGAAGCCCTGGTCGTCGACCTGGTTCACACCGACCTTGTATTCCTTGACGGCCCAGTCAAACAGGTCGCGGCGGTTGGTGGCGATGGAGGTCGCCATCACCGACCAGGCGGCCCAGTAGGAATGGTTGTTGGTTTTTTCCAGCGGCAGGTTGTCCCAGTCGCTCACCACCTGATCGGCCAGTTTGTTGAACCAGGCTTCGATCAGTTGCGATTCCTGCTGGTGGTTGGCCAGCGGGTGCGACTCGGAGAACTTCAGGCGCACATAGGCCGAGGCCATGCTGCCCAGTGCCCATTTGCGCATGGACTTGCCGGTGTGGTTGAAGTCCTTGGACATCAAGGCATCGGCCTTGGCCCACGACACCAGCCAGTTCAGCGTGCATTCGAGCTGCTCTGGGCGGCCGTCACGCATGAACTGCATCACGCGTTTGCTGGTGTCTTTCTCCAGCTTGGTGATGTCGGCGGTGCTGTCGCGAAAGGCTTTTTCCGACTGCACATTCAGTGTCGAGCGAGCCTTGTCCGAGCCTTCGTACTTGCTGCGAAACTGCAACGGCCCGGTGTAGGGCGTCGGCATGGTGTCGCAGTTTTCCTTGAAGTCGCCGGTCTTGAACGCTTCGATCGGGGCGAAATAGCCCTGGGGCGGACGCAGTGGCGCGGCCGCATTCACGGCGCCGGCAAACATGGCCAGGCCCAGCAGGGTGGGGAGCAGTAACTTTTGCATAGGTAACCTCACTTCCCGAGTTGGGCGGTCTGCTGACCACCGCTTGGGAATACGTTGCGTGTGCAAATTTTCGCTTCGACTTTCTGCGCGGCAGCGCCCTTTTCCGGGCCCTGCACTTCCACGGCCAGCAAGTTCTGCGAGGCCCAGTCTTCATCGGTGCGCAGTTCAAAGGCGAAACGCCCGTCTGTATCGGATGTTTCGGGTTTCTCGATCTTGATGTCCTCGTGGCGCCCGTTCATGTACCAGAGGGTGGCTTGCAAGGTTTTCACCGACGGATCGGCGAAGCGGATATCGACCTGATGGGTGGCATTGCGCAGGTCTTTGTTCGCGCTGTTGACCATCAGTTCGTTTTTGCCCGGTTTCAATGTGGTGCTGGCCGACATCTGCGCGGCCTTGCCTTCGCAGCCGTTGTCGAGCAGCGCCATCATCTGGCGGTAGATGGTTTCCTGGTCGAGACGGTACAGCGGCGAGAATTCCCAGATGAGGATCTTCGGCGGGTTTTTCTGGAACTCTTCGCTGCCCAGGTACTGGATCATCGAGCCTTCCAGGCCACCGCCAGGGAAGGCGACATTGAGGATGTCGGCACCGATTTCTTCCTGCAGGAAACCGGCGAAGTTGTAGTTCTTGCCGCTGTGGCTGGTGCCCACCAGGGTGATCTGCGGGTCGCCCGAATCGCCGAACAGGTCGCCGTCACCGGCTTCACCCTTGGGTTCGGTGGTGAACTGGTCCATGTACTGGATCGCGTAGCTGGTGCCGCACAGTTGCCCGGCCATGTTGTGCAGGGTGCCGGTCTTGCCCATGCGGCCCGAACGCTTGGTCTCGAATTCGCGCTTGGGGATTTCCGCGTACTGCGGCATCTGCTTGACCTTGGCCGCGACGATTTTTGCGGTGCGCTGGGCGCCGTACGGGGTCCAGTGCTGGTCGCCACGGAAGTAGAAATCATGGGCCGGCAATTCGTCGGGCAGTTGCTCGTTGGTGAGCGGCGACAGGTCCGGCACCACATAGCCCATCTTGGCGAAACGGCCGAGCATGGTTTTGTAGTTGCCCAGGGCCTTGTCGAAATCGAACGCGGCTTTTTCTTCGGGGTTGAGCTTGTTGCGGTTCACCAGGCCACGGGTCGGCTGGTAGACCACCACCAGTTCCACGCCCTTGCTCTTGAACGCATCGTGCAACTGCTGCATGCGCTTGTAGCCGGCCGGCGTGGTGTCGAATTCGGTGCGCAGGTCTTCCTGGGTACGGAACAGCCAGTCGCCCTGGGCTTGCACCAGGGTGGTGAAGTTCTGCTGGTAGCGCGTGGTGTAATTCTTCGCGTCGTGGGCGGCCGGGCACAGGCTGCAGCACGGTTCGGCGGTGAAGGTCGGTGCCTTCACTTCATCGGCGCGCACGCCCTGGCTGGCCGCGAGCAGGCCGAGGGTCAGACCCGAGAGGCTCAGCAGTTTGATCATGTGTGGGTGCATAAGGGTCATCCTCAGTCCTGCAGTTCGGTCTGGCGTTCGACGGGGTCGATCAGCACGGCTTTCTGCTGGCGCACCAGCAGGTCGAGAATTTCTTCCTGGCGCTCGCCCAGAATGCCGGAGAAGCTGATGCCGCTGGATTTGGTCGGCGCCAGCATCGATACGCGGTACAGCTCGATACTCAACGGCGAGTCGATGGACAGCGGTCCGCTGCCGTTACCCGCCAGCTCACCGCCGACCACGATCAGCGAGACCTTGGCGTCGAACGGGTCGAGGGCGATGTCACGATCGGTGTCGGTCAAGTCCTTGATGTGGCCGTACACGCCGGTCAGGCCGTTGGCCATGGCGGTGTTTTCGTAGAGCTTGATGTTCACGCTGTTACGCACGCGTATGCCGTGGCGACGGTTGCTGATCACCTTGTTGCCCCAGAGCAGGTTGTCACCGCTCTCATAGAGGGTGATGCCGTCGGTGTGGTTGCGGTAGATCTCGTTGTCGACGATCAGGTTGTTCACGCTGTTACGGTCGATCACCAGGCCCGACAGTTTGTTGTCGTAGCTGCGGTTGTTGAAGATGAAGCTGTCGTTCACTTCCCGGGAAATGATGATGCCGTGCTTCTTCTTCGTGCCGTACACGGTGTTGTCGGCGATGATCAGGCCGTGGGAACGGTCATGGGGGTCAATGCCGTAGACGATGTTGTCCTTGTAGGTATTACCCTTGATCACAAAGCCTGTGGTCTCGTAGCAGTAGAAGCCGTACCACATGTCCGAGAACTCGGAATCAATGATCCAGCCGGTCGGCTCTGGACGCTTGAGCACCTTGGCCATGTTCGGCGTGTACTGGGAAATACTCACCCCGTACGACTTACTGTTGGCATAGCCGAAGCTGGCCATCTTGGTCTTGGAGATATAAGTCTCGGTGCCGCCCCAGGCCAGCAGGAACGGGCGGAACTCCTTGGGCGACTTGAACAGCGCCGGGCCGTTGGTTTTTTCATCCCAACCGGTGACCTTGGTGTCACGCACGAACAGTTGGCCGTCGTTGATCAGGAACGAACCGGCTTGCTGGGACAGGCGCAGTTCCTGGGTGTTCTTGTCGATATCGAGGATGCCTTTACGACCGACCACGATGGGCAACTTGGCCAGGAACACGCCAGGCGATGTCTCGCTGAAGTACTGCTTGGGCACCTTGCCCAGCAGGTCCTTGAGGTTCATGTAGCCGTCGTCGACAAAGATTGCCTGGGGAATGCCATGCTGGCGCACCACCCATTCGGCCATCTTGTTGTCGCCGCCGATAAAGTCCTTGAGCGCGTCTTCCTGCATCATGCGGCGGATGCTGATCTTGCCCGGTTTGCTTCTGACGATCTTTTTTTCCATGGCCGCAGCGGTGTAGCCCGACAGGTCGGGCAGCGTCGGCTTGGCCATTTCCAGCGGCGCGGTGGGCGGGCTGGAAATGGTGTAGGTCTTGGCCTGTTGCAGTTCCTTGGCGATGGTCGGCGCCTTGGCCGCCGTGTCGGCAAACGCTGGGGCACTGGCCACCAGCATTGCCGCGACGAGTAGGCTTTGAGCATTCATTGCGCAGGCTCCCATCAGAATTTCCAGACCACGTCGACAAAGGCGCGGTGCATGTAGGAGTCGACCTGGCTGCCATAGGCGTCGCCCGGCTTGAACACGCCGGCACGCAAGCGCACCAGGGCCGAGGGCTCGTCGATCGACTGGCTCAGCGCGGCGGGCAGCAAGCCTTTCTTGAAGTACTTGGTGACGACCAGGTCCATCTCCTGGCCAAGGTCCTTCTTGCCGTCTTCAAGGGGCAGGGAGGTGCTGGAGAGGATTGCGCCGGTCACGTCGTCGGTGTTGTTCTGCACCGCATCGATGCCGTTGCTGCCCACCGGCTTGTTGCCGTCGACGCGCCAGAACTTGTGGTACACCAGGCTGGCGTCGTAGTCCTCGCGCAGTTGCCAGGAACCGAACAGGCTCATGGACTGCATGTTGTTCATCTCGCCGCGAAACGCCTCGCCGAAGCGGTGCACGCGGGACTGGGTGCCGGTCCAGTTTGAACGGTTGCTTTGCAGGCCGTTCTGTTCGTATTCGGCGCTGGCGCGCGAATAGGCCGCGCCCACTTGCCACTGCGGATCGAGGCGCAGGCGCACGCCGATATCGGTGGCCCAGCCGCTGACGTCATCACTGCGCTTGGCATTGGTCGGGCGGCTGCCATCGGCGTTCAAGGCGTTGACCGTGTCGCGGTCGCCCTTCATGCCGGTGATGCTGGCCCAGTAGTTGACCGTGTTGGTGTTGCGCCAGTTATAGGCGTCGCTGTTGGCTTCGATGCCGAGCCAGGTCAGGTCGCCGTTTTCGCGCTTGTCCAATGGGTCGCTGGCCACGCCCGGTTCGGCGTAGTCGAGCTTGCCGTCGTCATGGGTATGGTGCCCGCGCAGGCCGATCCACTGGCCCGGCGTCCATTGGTAGGCGGCGTCGGCGTAGAAGTGCTGGCGGTCCTTGTCGACCGGCGACAGTTCCTTGAGGTCGGTGCGGTATTCGCTGAAGCGTTCGGCGGCGCCGACGTTGGCCTTGAGCAGGGTGGTGTCGAAGGTCCAGTTCAGCGCTTCGATGTTGGTGTCGCGCCATTGACCGTCGTCATTGCGCAGGCGCTGGCGACCGAACTTGAGGATCTCGCCGGGGTAGGGCGTGAAGCCGCTGTAGCCGACCCAGAACTCGCGCAGGGCCAGATAGTTTTTCTTCGCCTTGCGGTCGTCGTTGCTCGATTGTTCGGTCGTGTCATCCGCCGACTGTTGCAGGGTGTCGGTCTCGATAATGTCGCTGGAGGCCACCGCCTGGCCCATGGCGTAGGCGCTCCACGCGCCGCTTTCGCCGTAGATCCACGGGCGCAGGTCGAGGCCGATACCGTTGACGTCGCCGCCTTTCTGAGTGCCCAGGTCGCGGTCGTCTTCGGACTGCGCGGTGGCTTTGACTTCCAGGCCGAAGTTCTTGGCTTCGGTCAGCGCGGCCAGGGTCGGGCACGACCACAGCAGGGCGAAGGACAGGCCGATGCCGGCCTTGACGAATGGATTGAGCTTCATAGGGATTCCTCGCCGTCTTCTTCTTGCAGGGCGTGCAGTTGCAGCGTGCTTTGGGCCAGGGTGCCGCGGGCGGCCAGCTCCTGTTGCACCAGGCGTTGGCCTTCGGCGCGTTGCTCAGGCGTCAGCGGGGCTTCGAGCTGGGTGGCCAGCTCATTGGCTTCCGGCGTGTCCTGGGCCTTGGCCAGTTGGCTGAAAACATAGGCGTTGAGCGGGTCGGGCTTGGTGCCCTTGCCCTGGGAAAACAGTTGGGCAATGGCGAAATCGGCGCTGTTCTGGCCGTTGCGCGCTGCGGTCAGCAGGTGGTCCAGGGCTTTTTGCGAGTAGACCTTGCCCAGGTAGCCACGGCGGTAGATCTGGCCGAGGTAGTAATCGGCGGCCACTTCACGGCCCACGGCTTTCTCGAAATGCGCCTCGGCAGCCTTGGCGTCGGCCGGCACCCATTTGCCCTCGTAGTAAAGCTTGCCCAGCAACAGCTCGGCGCGTGGCTGGTCGGCGGCGCGGCCGTTGTCCAGGTACTTCATCATCTGGTCGACGTCGCCCAGTTCGGGGAAGTCGTAGAGCAGTTGCGCCAGGCTGACCCAGGACGCGGGGTAACCCGGGGCGATTTTTTCCAGCAACGCCTGGGCGGTTTTCTCGTCCGGCGTGCCGAGGGTGGCATCGCCGAGTACGCGGGCGACGCTGTCGACGCGCTGGGCGGTGACGGTGCCACGGCTGTAGCCTGCTTCCATCTGCTTGAGCAGCTCGGCCTGTTTTTCCGGCTCGGCTTTTTTCTGGTAGACGGTGGCCAGCTCGACGTAGCAGATATCGGTGGTGTTGAGCGCCGCCTTGCAGATGCGCTCGACATCATCCAGATGCTGGTCGTAGGTGTTCTGGGTGCGGTACAGCAGCACCTGGGCCAGGCCGGCTTCCGGGTAACCGGCGGCCTGCCATTGGCTGATCTGTTGCTGGGCGTTTACGTCGGGGAAGCTGTGCGGGTATTGCAGGTACAGCATCGCCAGCGGAATCAGGGTATTGCCTTCGCCATTGGCAAAGGCTTTTTTCAGCAACGTTTGGGCTTCATGGTGTTCAGCTTCGGTGGCGCCGGGCTTGGCCACCAGCAGGCGACCCAGGCGCGCCTGGGCCCGGGGCGAAGTGTCCGCCGCTGCGCGGTAAGTGGCTTCGGCCTGTTTGATTTGCGCCGGATCGCGGGTACCGACCTGGATATCGGCCAGGCCCACCTGGGCCTCGCTGTAGCCCAGGTCTGCCAGTTGCTGGTAATTCTGCTGGGCGGTGACGGTGTCGCCACGCTTGAGCGCTTCATTGGCCAGGCGTTGGTCGGGCAGGCCGGCACAACCGGCCAGGCTCACCGCAACCGCCAGCAACGCCACCGAACCCATGTGGGAGGGTTTTTTGTGGCAAGCCCGCTCCCACAGGGATTGTGTTGTTCTTGAAATAGGGTTCACAGGCATGTCCTCGCTTACAGACCGTGAGCCATGGCTTTATCGATCAGCCAGTTCAGCGAAGGGCCGCGGTCACTGGTGACTTCCACCGGGCGGCCGGCGTAGGTGCTGTCCAGCGGGGCATCCGGCTTGATCTGCACGCGGATGTCGGAGGACAGGTCGGCGCTGTTCAGGCTGGTGCTGCTGACGATGGTGCCGGTGCGCACCTGCTCTTCGTCGGCGACCTGGAAGCTCACCGGCGTACCTGGACGTACATCGCCAAACTGGCGGTAGGTGAAGCGGGCTTCGACGTTAGCCTGACTGCCACGCGGCACCAGTTGGAAGATCACATCGCCCTTGCTGGCGTACTGGCCGTCGGCGACCAGTTGCTGGGCGACCACGCAATCGCACGGCGAGGTCAGGGTGCCGGTCATTTGCTTGCCGAACAGTTCTTCAACCTTGGCCGGTTGCAGTTGGTCTTCGTCCAGGTGGCCCTTGAGCACATCGAGCATGCTGGTGCTGAAGGTCGCCAGCGGCGCGCCTTTGGCCGCTACCGCGTCACCCTTGAGCAGGCTTTGCACGGTGCCGTCACGCGGCATGGTCACGTTCATGCCCGGTACGCTGACGATACCTGCCTGGGCGTGGCTGACGAAGTACATGCCGTAAAGGGACTTGAAGACGAAACCGAACGCGGCGAGGCCGACCAGGAAGATCGCCAGGCTGAAGGTCACGGCGCGCAAGCGGCCAAAGGCGCTCATGTTGCTGCCGCCGTCCTTGACCTTGCGGGCCTTGGTGAAGTTGTCGCGTTGCAAGGTGGCCAGCACGTCGCCCATGGTCACGATGTCACCGGACAAGTGCGAGGTGATCAGGTGGCGCAGGGTGGAAATATCCTGGGCATCGAGGTTCTGGAACTGGCAGCCGGTGCGGCCGGTCTGGCGGTCGTAGGAGCGAATCTGCAGCTCCACATCCATCGCCAGACCGAGGTTGTCGATCACGAACTGCAGGCGACCCTTGTGCACCTCACCGATGGTCAGCGGCTGGGTGGCGGTGAACGCCAGGCCGCCCGCGGACAAGTCGATCACCCGTGCTTCGGTCTGCGTGCGGTCGGTGTTGAAGAAGCGCAGCTTGGCCGGGATTTTGACCCGGGCGTGCTGGCGCTGGGCTTCGGATTCGTGGACTACGTTGGCGTTTACTTGGCTGTTCATCAGGGCATTCCTTAAGTTAATTCAGGCTTGGCAGGGTCAGACCATCATCAGCAACACGGCGACGAAAATGCTGCCGGCGGAGAAGGTCATGGTCCGAGACGACCAGGTGTTGAACCAACGTTGAAAGCTGGCCAAATCGCGGGTCAGTTTGGTGTCCTGGCGGGTCCAGGACTGTTGATCAAGGCGGAAGAACACGTAGATCTTCACCAGCGCGCCCATGATCTGGTTGTAATAGAGAATCAGCGGATAGGCCGGGCCGATCTTGTGGCCGGAGCACGACAGCAGCAGCGTAAGGATCAGGCGGGTGATGCCGATCCACAGCAGGTACGCGAGGATGAACGCGCCGCCGTATTTGAAGGTGGCGATGATTGCCACGGTCAGGCCGAGCAGGGAGGTCCACATCGACACGCGCTGGTCGAACAGCACCACACTGGTGAACACACCGAGGCGGCGCACACCCAGGCCCAGGGCGCGGGAGTTCTGGCGCAGGTTGTTGCCGTACCAGCGGAACATCAGCTTACGGCTGGCCTTGATAAAGCTCTTTTCCGGCGGGTGTTCCACGGTGTTGATCGCGGCATCCGGCACGTAGAAGGTGTCGTAGCCCAGGCGCATCAGGCTGAACCAGCTGGACTTGTCATCACCGGTGAGGAACTTGAAGCGGCCCAGGCGCCAGTGTTGCAGCGAGTCGCTTTCCACGTCGGCGATAAAGCCCGGGTCAGTCACCACGCTGGCGCGGAACACCGACATACGCCCGGTCATGGTCAGCACGCGCTTGGACAGGGCCATGGAGCACATGTTGATGTGGCGCTGGGCGAAGCGCAGCTTGTGCCACTCGCTCATGATGTAGCCGCCGCGCACTTCGCAGAATTCGTTGGTGGTCAGGCCACCGACATTGCCGAACAGCTGGAACCACGGCACGGTCTTGCGCACCACGCCTTCGGCCAGCACGGTGTCGCCATCGATCACGGCCACCACGGCGCGGTCATCCGGCAGGTGGCGCGAGATGGCGCGGAAACCGAAAGCCAGGCCGTCGCGCTTGCCGGTACCGGCGATGCGCACGAAGTCGAGCTTGACGTGAGCCGGTGGGTTCATTTTTTCCCAGAGGCTCTTGACCAGCAGCTCATCGGACATTTCCACCAGCGAGCAGACCACGGTGGTGGGGAAGCCGCATTCGATGGCTTCGCGAATCACCGAGCTGTAGACCTGCGCAGTGGTCAGCGCATCGATCCTGAAGCTGGTGACCATCAGGAACACATGGGATGGGTCGGCGGCCTTGCCCAGCTTGCGCACTTTGCGGCGCAGGTGCGGGTACACCACGTACAGGAACAGCATGCCGCGAAAGAAATGCGTTGCGCCCATCGAGTAGCGCCAGATACCGACGGCGCCAATCAGGAAAATAAAATTCTTCGATTGCGAATCGAAGGTGCTCGCCGGCAACAGCAGGGCGAGTCCCATCAGCAGGCTGAGAAACAACAGCCAGCCGGCGGCTTGCAGAAATACATGTTTTAACTTGGACATAAGCGTCATCCGGAAGGGGAGGAGGCTTCAGGCTGCAAGCGCTGGGGATTAAGCCACTGGCAGCCTGAAACTTGCCGTTGCTGTTACCAGCAAATACCTTCAGTACGGCCGCTTACGCTGGTGGCCTTGGACATGAAGCCCACCAGGTCGACCACTTGCTTGCCTTCCGGAGCGTTATGCGCCAGGGCACGGAACTTCTCGTCACGGTTACCGAGGATGATCACGTCGGAGTTGTTGATCACATCATCGAAGTCCGAGTTGAGCAGGGACGACACGTGGGGGATCTTGCCTTCGATGTAGTCCTTGTTCGCACCGTGCACGCGGGCGTACTCGACGTTGCTGTCGTAGATGCTCAGGTCGTAGCCCTTACCGATCAGCATTTCCGCCAGTTCTACCAACGGGCTTTCACGCAGGTCATCGGTACCGGCCTTGAAGCTCAGGCCCAGCAGGGCGACTTTGCGCTTGTCGTGGCTGGAAACGATGTCGAAGGCGTTCTGCACCTGGGATTCGTTGCTGCGCATCAGCGAGTTGAGCAGCGGCGCTTCCACGTCCAGGGAGCCGGCGCGGTAGGTCAGGGCGCGCACGTCTTTGGGCAGGCACGAGCCGCCGAAAGCGAAGCCCGGGCGCATGTAGTACTGGGACAGGTTGAGCGTCTTGTCCTGGCAGACCACGTCCATCACTTCACGGCCATCGACGCCGACGGCCTTGGCGATGTTGCCGATCTCGTTGGCGAAGGTGACTTTGGTGGCGTGCCACACGTTGCAGGTGTACTTGATCATCTCGGCAACGGCGATGTCCTTGCGGATGATCGGTGCGTCGAGTTCTTCGTAGAGCGACTGCAGGACATCGCCGGAAGCGGTGTCGAACTCGCCGATGACGGTCATCGGTGGGAGGTCGTAGTCGGCGATGGCGGTGGATTCGCGCAGGAATTCCGGGTTGACCGCAACGCCGAAATCGACGCCGGCTTTCTTGCCGGAGCAGTCTTCGAGGATCGGGATCACCACGTTGGCGACGGTGCCCGGCAGTACGGTGCTGCGCACCACGATGGTATGGCGGGTGGTCTTGTCACGCAGGACAAAACCGATCTCGCGGCATACCGATTCGATGTAGTTGAGTTCCAGGTCGCCGTTTTTCTTGCTCGGCGTGCCCACGCAAATCATCGACAGGTCGGTATCGCGGATGGCTTCGGCGAAGTTGGTGGTGCCACGCAGTCGGCCTGTCTGGATACCCTGGCTCAACAGCTCGCCCAGACCCGGCTCAACGATCGGCGATTTACCCGCATTGATCAGGTCGATTTTTTCCTTGGAGATGTCTACGCCGACCACTTCGTGGCCACGGGCAGACAGGCAGCCGGCACATACTGCGCCAACGTAACCCAAACCGAATATGCTGATGCGCATCGCAATTACCTCAATATTTAAATCATGCCATTAGATGGCCGGAGTTCATGTTTACAAGCGTCACTGATGCCGCAAAAGTTAGGCGAATAGACGCCGACTTATCGCGTGCAGGCATGTTGAATAAACGAGTGACTCACTAGTGCACTCAAGTTGTGCGCAGCCAGGCCTTATTATTGGGGCTTGCCCTGAAATGCAGCCGTGCTTCCCTGGAGGAAGACTTCGGCGCCGGTGCGGCAAGGTATCGATGCAGGCAAATTGCCTTTTTTCTCAATGCCTTGGGTGGTTGCACGGGCTCATTTAGGTCAGCGCTGCCTTGGCCTGTAGGGGATAGCAATGCGTACTTATCGCCACCCTTAACTCGATCAGTTGATGGTGTGACCATAGAGTCAAAGTGTTTTAAGACAACTTGACTACTTCCATTGGTCGTTATGTAAGTCATCTCTTACAGCAGCAGAGAATTTCGTTACCGGTGGTATGAGCGGTGCTTCAGGACGAAGTTCCTGGCCGCTCATCCTGTTTCCGGAAATTTCTTGAAATATTAGGAAAGATGGCACTGGTAGTATATTGATAGCACTTGCTATTTAGACCAGTAGTTGTGGGGAGTTGGCGCGAGGGGATAGTTTTGTGCCACTACTGAATAAAAAAAGTGGTGCCACTACGAAAAAAAACGATGAATGTCGAGTGAATAAATCGTTAGGGTTGTGTCTGAGTGTTTTTCTGGCGTCAAATAAGTGACGTTTCGCTGATTTGGAATACCATCAAAATGTGGGAGGGGTTTGCCCCCGATAGCCATAGGTATCTACACAATTTTGGTGCGACACCGCACCTGTGGCGAGGGGATAACGCGTATCTACCTGACGCTCCGAGATCCAAATGTGGGAGGGGGCTTGCCCCCGATGGGGGCCTCAGGGCCGACCAGGATGCTGGATCAGACCGAGTACATATCCGTTTCTGCGGTAACGGCTTCTATTGGTTCCGCTTTTACAGCGGGTCACTTTTGGAAAAGAGCCCCAAAAGTAACCAAAAGGGCTCTTGCCCCACCACTCGGCACCTCGCCCAGGCTCGGTGTGCCCGAACGCAGGCTTGAATCCGTGGGCCGCCGCAATGGGCCATCCATGGCCCAGTGCGGCTAACCCGGCGTCCTGCCGGGTTGCCCACGGATTCAAGCCTGCGTTCGGCCAGCGTGGTTTAACGGGGCGCCTGAGATCAAGATCAAAAGCAGATCAAGATCAAGAGCGACTCGCTTCGCATCGTGGTTACGTTTGGGGGCTACAGAGTGGTGTAGATACCTATGCCCCGATAGCGGTCTTTTAGCCAGCTTGTTTGTAGCTGAACCACCGCCATCGGGGGCAAGCCCCCTCCCACATTTGATCGTCAGTCTCCGTACGGCCTTATTCCGGTGCGTGATCGCGCAAGAACACCAGGTTATCCGGCTTGGACTGCTCTGCATTGAAGCGATAGCCCTGCACATCGAACTGCTTGAGCTTGGCCGGATCGTTGATGCGTTCTTCAATCACAAACCGGCTCATCATGCCCCGGGCTTTTTTTGCGTAGAAGCTGATGATCTTGTACTGACCGTTTTTCAGGTCCTTGAACTCGGTGTTGATGATTCGCGCGTTCAGGGCCGTGCGCTTGACCGCCGAGAAGTATTCGTTGGAGGCCAGGTTGAGCAGCACGTCGTCGCCTTGCGCGGCCAGCGCTTCATTCAACCATTCGCTGATGCGCGTGCCCCAGAACGCGTAGAGGTCCTTGCCACGGGCGTTGGCCAGCTTGGTGCCCATCTCCAGGCGGTACGGCATCATCAAATCCAGCGGGCGCAACAGGCCGTAGAGGCCGGAGAGCATGCGCAGGTGGTCCTGGGCGTAGCTGAAATCGGCATCGCTGAAGGTTTCGGCGTTAAGGCCGGTGTATACATCGCCCTTGAACGCCAGCAGGGCCTGCTTGGCATTGGCCGGGGTGAAAGCGGGCGTCCAGCTGCCGAAGCGGGCGGCATTGAGGCCGCCGATCTTGTCGGAGACGTGCATCAACTCGCTGATCTGCGCCGGGCTCAGTTCGCGCAGTTGCTCGATCAGTTCCTGGGAATGGTCCAGGTACTGCGGCTGGGTGAAGCGCGCAGTGACCGGCTTGGACTCGAAGTCGAGGGTTTTGGCGGGGGAAATCACCATCAGCATGAAGTTGGCTCCTGGAATCGTGTGCGCGATTCTAGGGGGTTGGAGCGTTCGACTCCACCTATCAAGCCAATAGGCCCCGGTTTTTGTATAGGCGCGAGCTTGCTCGCGAAAGTCGTCAACGATAATGCTGGCAGGCTGAATAAACGCGGTGCCCAGACGTTTTTCGCGAGCAAGCTCGCGCCTACACAAAAAGGGCGGGGCAGTCCGCTATGATGGGCGGTAACTCTGGAGAGGGAGACCCCGTGTGCGATTAGCGCTTTTATTATCGGCTTGCCTGCTCTGCCTGAATGCCCAGGCCGCGCCGGTTGATGTCGCCAGCCTCGACCGCGCCACCTGGCCGGAAAAACTCGCCAGCCCGGCGCTGTTCGATGTGGCCTCGCGGGCGGAAATCCTGATGTTTGCCCACGGCCTGTTGGTCAGCGAAGCCTTGGACGAAACCGCGCTCAAGCAGCGCCTGGGCCTGAAGATCATCAACCTGGCCGCAATCGACGACCTGCGCCGCCAACTCTGGCAGCGGCTGTTGGAGAACTACACGTTCGCCCAGCAAAGCTGCGAAGAGGACGCTTCGTTCTGTTATCTGGTGGAAAACATGGACGACCTGCGCGAGCAGGCCGGCAAGTTCGCCGTCAGTGACGACTCGTTCTATATAGGCTGGGCCGCGCCCAGCCGGCACTTTCATGAGCGCTATCTCGATGAACTGCTGCGCAAGGCCGCGCTGATGCCGCAGATCAGCAGCGAAGTGGCGCGCTTTGGCGACCACGAGCGCAATGGCGATGAGCTTAACGATCGCATGTTCCTGCTGACCTTCGATGGCGGCCCGGCAACGGTCGGCGGCAATACCGACTGGCTCGCCGATTACCTGCGCAAGCAAAAGATCAACGCCACGTTCTTCGCCCTCGGCAGCAGCCTGCAAACCCGTGTGGAGCGCAGTTCCGCTGCGGATGTGCAGGCGTTGTACCAGGGGCAGTGCGTGGGTATCCAGGGTTGGCAGTATCGCTCTCACAGCCACTGGGTCGATTGGCAGGACTCCATCACCCGCAGTGCATCACTGGTGCAAAACCTGCTGCCGGAAAACTATGTGCCGCTGTTTCGGCCGCCTTACGGGCAACGGCGCGCGGACAGCCAGGGCTTCTTTCAGGCCCAGGGTCTGCAAGTGGCGCTATGGGACATCGATTCCCAGGACGATCCGGGCAAGCTCAAGGCCGAAGAGTCGGCGCAGCGGGTGCTGACGCTGATGCTGCTGTGGCGCAAAGGCGTGATTGTGTTCCATGATCCCCAGGACAAGGCGCGGGTGGCATTGCCAATGTTGTTGCAGTCGACGGCGCAGAGTGGCCTGGGTTGGCAGGACTGTCGTGAAGCATTTCGATGAAATGCCCGGCCCTGTTGGTCGAGGGGGATTTTCGGGGTGATTTGCCGCGACATTTCGATGCAGGCGGACTTCCGACTTTAACGGGGTGTATGGCACTCGGCTAGTGCTATTCGTCATCCTGAAAAATAAACTTCAAAAAAGCGTCAAAGTGCTTTTTCCTGTCATGGGTTTTGCGGTATTACGAAGTCAGACCGCCGAAACCTGCAGCACAGGTGGCGTCTTCCAAGACTCCTAATGTGGGCACTGCACTTGACGTCACACCAGGTGCAGTCGGTGGTCGAATCGAGGCGCAGCACCGCCCAGGTATTGCGTCGACTGGCTCCCACAAAGGTGACCGAGTATGGATGATCATGGACGCACCCCTTCTTCCGACCAGCCAATCCTTTATGTGCTTGATACCAACGTATTGATTCACGATCCAAACGCACTGCTTAACTTTGAAGAACACCACGTCGCCATCCCCATGATCGTGCTGGAGGAACTGGACAAACTCAAAAGCGGCCACCACAGCGTCGCTGCCGAATGCCGCCAGGCCATCCGCCTGATCGACAAGACCCTGGGCGAAGCCTCGCCCGAGGACGTTGAAGTCGGCGTGCCGATCCAGCGTGGCAAGAGCGGGCCCAAGGGGTTGCTGTCGATCCTGATGAACAAACGCAGCGAGCCCAGCAGCCTGCTGCCGGAAAACCTCAACGACAACAAAATCATCAACCAATTGATCGACCTGCACGCGCGCGACAAGGACCTGCGCCTGGTGCTGGTGACCAAAGACATCAATATGCGCCTCAAGGCACGAGCGTGTGGGATCGCTGCCGAGGACTACAGTACCGACCAGTTGGTGGACGACGTGTCGATGCTGTCCCGTGGTTATCACATGATGACCGGCTCGTTCTGGGACCGCGTCAGCAAGGTCGAAACCCGCCAGGACCACGGCCGCACCTGGCATCAGGTGCAACTGACCGACAACCTGCCGGCAGTGCATATCAACGAATTCATCGTCGACGAGCAGGGCTTCGTGGGCTGGATCAAGGAGATTCAGGTCGACAAGCTGCTGATCCTCGACCTGCATCAGGAACCCCTGTTGCATCAGGAAGCCTGGGGCCTGAAACCGCGTGACATCTATCAGAGCCTGGCGCTGTATGCGCTGCTCGACCCGGACATTCATCTGGTCAACCTGACGGGCGCCGCAGGTTCGGGGAAAACCATCCTCGCCCTGGCCGCCGCCATCGAACAGACCATGGTGACCAAGCGCTATCGCCGCATCATCGCCACCCGCAGCGTGCAGGGCCTGGACCAGGAAATCGGCTTTTTGCCCGGCACCGAGGCGGAAAAAATGGAGCCGTGGCTGGGGGCGATCACCGACAACCTCGAAGCCTTGCACATGGATGACGAAAACACCCATGGCAGCGTCGACTACATCCTCAGCAAAGTGCCGTTGCAGTTCAAATCCCTCAACTACATTCGAGGTCGCAGCTTCCAGCAGAGCCTGATTTTGATCGACGAATGCCAGAACCTTACCCCGCACCAGATGAAAACCATCATCACCCGTGCCGGCGCCGGTTCCAAAGTGGTGTGCCTGGGCAACCTGGCACAGATCGACACCCCTTACCTGTCCGCGACCAGCTCCGGGCTGACTTACCTGACGGAACGCTTCAAGGACTTCCCGAACGGCGTGCACATCGCGCTGCAGGGCGTACCACGTTCGATTCTGGCCGAGTACGCCGAGTCTCATTTGTAAACGCGATCAATGTGGGAGGGGGCTTGCCCCCGATAGCGGTGGCACATTCAACATCTCTGTTGACTGACCCACCGCAATCGGGGGCAAGCCCCCTCCCACATTTTGTTCTGTGTTGGGTTTACAATCGCTGCTCCTGATCAGGAGTATCGCTGTGCTGACTCATCTCGATTCCCAAGGTCGCGCCCACATGGTCGACGTCACCGACAAAGCCGTGACGTTCCGTGAAGCCGTGGCCGAAGCGCGGGTGCGCATGTTGCCCGACACCCTGAAAATGATTGTCGACGGCGCCCATCCCAAGGGCGACGTGTTTGCCGTGGCCCGCATTGCCGGGATCCAGGCGGCGAAAAAAACCAGTGACTTGATCCCCCTGTGTCACCCGCTGATGCTCACTGGCGTCAAGGTGGAACTGCGCGCCGATGGCGTGGATGCCGTGCATATCCTGGCGCGCTGCAAGCTTTCCGGGCAGACCGGTGTAGAGATGGAAGCGCTGACGGCGGCGAGTGTCGCGGCACTGACCATCTACGACATGTGCAAGGCCGTGGATCGCGGCATGACCATCGAAAGTATTCGCCTGCTGGAAAAGCTGGGCGGTAAAAGCGGGCATTTCAAGGCGGACCAGGCATGAGCATCAACGTATTGTTTTTTGCGCGTTACGCCGAAGCGGTGGGCTTTGATTCGCTGGAGATGGAAGGCGAGTTTGCTACGGTCGATGCTGTGCGCCTGGCGCTGGCCGGTGATCCGGAGTTTGCAGTGCTCAACGAGAGCAGCCTGATGTGCGCACGCAATGAGGAACTGTGCGGCCTTGATGAACCGGTGCAGGCTGGTGACGACATCGCGTTTTTCCCGCCCGTGACCGGAGGCTGAGCATGGCCATTCGTGTGCAGGTCGAGGCCTTTGATCCCGGTGCCGAAGTCAACGCCATGCACGCAGCCAATGTGGGCGTGGGCGCGGTGGTGAGTTTTGTCGGCTATGTACGCGATTTCAATGACGGCCGCGACGTGTCGGGGATGTTTCTGGAACACTACCCGGGCATGACCGAAAAAGCCCTGGCCAAGATCGCCGTAGAGGCCGAGCAGCGCTGGCCGCTGCTCAAGCTGGAGGTGCTGCATCGCATCGGCGCGCTGGAGCCGGGTGAGCCGATTGTGTTTGTGGCGGCTGCCAGTGCGCATCGTCAGGCGGCATTCGATGCCTGTGCGTTTGTGATGGATTACTTGAAAACGCGTGCGCCGTTCTGGAAGAAAGAGAACACGCCGGAAGGTGCGCGTTGGGTTGAAGGGCGGGCCAGTGATCACTCGGCAGCAGATCGCTGGAAATAGCCAGCCGGGACAGATCTCAAAACCAGCAGAGATCAAAATGTGGGAGGGGGCTTGCCCCCGATGACAGTGGATCAGCCAGCTTATGTCTAGCTGACCCACCGCTATCGGGGGCAAGCCCCCTCCCAGACTTTTATTGCATTTCAGCTTAAGGGCGTTTGCGCTCAACAGCCCGCAGCAAGTGCGTCGGCGGCGTCTCACAGCTGATCTTGCGCCCCAGCAGCGTCTCGATCGACGGCAACTGATACGAGTCATCTTCCCCGGCAAAGCTGATCGACACGCCCGCAGCCCCGGCACGCCCGGTACGACCGATACGGTGTACGTAGTCATCCGGCACTTCCGGCAGGGTGAAGTTGATCACGTGGCTGATGCCGTCGATGTGAATCCCGCGCCCGGCCACGTCAGTGGCCACCAGCACGCGGATCTTGCCTTCGCGAAAGCCTTCCAGGGTCTTGATGCGCTTGTGCTGCGGCACGTCGCCGGACAGTTGCGCGGCGTTGACGCCATCGCGCACCAGGCGTTCTTCGATGCGGCGCACTTCGTCCTTGCGGTTGGCGAAGACCATCACGCGTTCCCAACCGTTGTCGTTGATCAGGTTGTAGAGCAATTTGTACTTGTCGGCACCGGCCACGGCATAGATGTGCTGCTCGACGTTTTCGCTGGCGACGTTCAGCGCCTCGATCTCGACGATGGACGGGTCGGTGGTCCACTGCTTGGCGAGGTTCATCACGTCTTCGGTGAAGGTCGCAGAGAACAGCAGGGTCTGGCGCTCGGCTTTTGGCGGGGTCTGGCGAATGATCTGGCGCACTTGCGGGATAAAACCCATGTCGAGCATGCGGTCGGCTTCGTCCAGCACCATCACTTCGACCATGTCCAGGTGCACGTCGCCACGCTGGTTGAAGTCGAGCAGACGGCCTGGGGTGGCAACCAGGATGTCGCAGTGACGCGCCTCGAGGTGCTTGAGCTGCTTGTCGAAGTCCATGCCGCCGACGAACGTCATGACGTTGAGGCCGGTGTACTTGGTCAGGTCGGCGGCGTCCTTGGCGATCTGCACCACCAGCTCCCGGGTAGGGGCGATGATCAGCGCGCGCGGTTCGCCCATGTAGCGTTCCTTGGGCGGTGGCGTTTGCAGCAGTTGGGTGATGATCGAGATCAGGAACGCGGCGGTCTTGCCGGTGCCGGTCTGGGCGCGGCCGATGGCGTCTTTGCCGGCCAGGGTGAAGCCCAGCACCTGCGCCTGGATCGGCGTGCAGTACGGGAAGCCCAGGTCCTGGATGGCGTGCATCAGTTCCGGGGCCAGGTCGAAGTCGTGGAAGCGGGTCTTGCCTTCCTGTGGCTCGACGACGAAATCTTCGAGTTTCCACGGGATGACGACCGGCTTTGGGGCGTGCTCGCGGCGAGGCTTTGGCGCGACCGGCGCGGCAGCGACCTCAACCGGTCTTGTCTGTTCAGGCGCTGTCACGTTTGGCTGGGCAACAGGTGCCGTGCGGGCGGGCTGCCTGCCGTCATTGCGGCTGCCGGTTGGCGGGACGGGAGCACTGGGAACAGGCGCGAGCGGCTCAGCCTCGCTTTTGCCGAACATCTTCTTGAGTGCTTTGAGCACGGTCATCTCATTAATTGGTTAAGGAATGTACGCCGGCCAGTGTAATGCAAGAATCGGGCGCGGCGTAGTGCGTCTGTCATACAACTACATAAACGCGCGAGTCAGCGCAGGCGCTCAGCCAGCCAAGTGCCGATATCGCGTATCTCCTCGGGTAACACTTCGTGGCCCATTGGGTATTCCTGCCATGTCACGGTGACACTACGGGTCTTCAGATGCTCATAGGCGCTGCGGCCCATGGCGTTCTGTACCACCTCGTCGCACTGGCCGTGCAGGCACAGGGCCGGAATGCGTTGCTGGCTGGCGGATAATTCCAGCTCATCGTCGAACGTCGGCGCGTAAGTGGAGAGGGCGATCACGCCACCCAGCGGGCCCTGCCATTTTTTAAAGGCTGTGTGGAAAACCACCGCACCCCCTTGGGAAAAGCCAGCCAGGAAAACACGCGAAGCGTCTACCCCGGTTCTTTTCTGCGCTTCGATCAAATCCGTGACCGTATCGGTCGACGCTTCCAGTTCTTCCAGGCTGATCGAACGGGCCGGGCTCATGGCCTTGATGTCGTACCAGCTCGGCATCTCGTAGCCACCGTTGATCGTCACCGGGCGGCTGGGTGCCTGGGGCAAAACGAAGCGGGTGGTCAGTAACGTTTCCTGCAGCATTTCGGCTACCGGCAGAAAGTCATAGCGATCGGCGCCCAGGCCATGCAGCCAGATTACGCAGGCGTCTGCGGGCTTGGCGGGCTCTAGAATCAAGGGTTCGGTCATGTTTGCTCCATAGATGTGCAGGCGCTCCGATTGGGTGCGTCGCAACGGTGCGCGACAGGTTGATCTGTTAAGAGAATGTCGCAAGGTTGAATCTTTTGCTATTGAACCGGGTACTCAGCGACTCAGCCGGCACTCTGGTACGGGCCTTGCTATGTGTAGGTCGATGTCAGAACTCTCCCAGGGCGGTAACACTATCAGTGACTGCCGCTTGTGGGGAAGCAACTGGAATTACCGCAAAGATCTCATGCTGCTTGACCCCAAAAAAAGCCAACACGGGTCGATATCGCCTCATAAGGGTGCGCTGAGGTTGGAGCTCCGACACAACAAGAGCAACTGGAGGTTTGAATGAAGGTATTGAAATCCACCCTGGCCATCGTGACCGCGGCCGCCGTATTGGGTGTCAGTGGTTTTGCCCAGGCTGGCGCCACCCTGGACGCCGTGCAGAAGAAAGGCTTTGTACAGTGTGGCGTGAGTGACGGCCTGCCGGGTTTCTCGGTGCCGGATGCCAGCGGCAAGATCCTCGGGATCGACGCTGACGTGTGCCGTGCCGTCGCCGCCGCCGTTTTCGGCGACGCGACCAAGGTCAAGTTCAGCCAGTTGAACGCCAAGGAGCGTTTCACCGCGCTGCAGTCCGGCGAAGTCGACATCCTGTCGCGCAACACCACCATGACCAGCTCCCGCGATGCGGGCATGGGCCTGAAATTCCCGGGCTTCATCACCTACTACGACGGCATCGGCTTCCTGGTTAACAACAAGCTGGGCGTGAAAAGCGCCAAGGAACTGGACGGTGCAACCATCTGCATCCAGGCCGGTACCACCACCGAGCTGAACGTTTCCGACTACTTCCGTGGCAACAACCTCAAATACACCCCGATCACCTTCGACACCTCCGATGAAAGCGCCAAGTCGCTGGAATCCGGGCGTTGCGACGTGCTGACCTCCGACAAGTCCCAACTGTTCGCCCAGCGCAGCAAGCTGGCCGCGCCGAAGGACTACGTGGTGCTGCCGGAAACCATTTCCAAGGAGCCCCTGGGCCCGGTCGTGCGTAACGGCGACGACGAGTGGCTGGCCATCGTGCGCTGGGTTGGCTACGCCATGCTCAATGCTGAAGAAGCCGGTATCACCTCCAAAAACGTTGAAGCTGAAGCCAAGTCCACCAAGAACCCGGACGTCGCCCGTCTGCTCGGTGCTGACGGCGAATACGGCAAAGACCTGAAAGTGAAGAAAGACTGGGTCGTGCAGATCGTCAAGCAAGTTGGTAACTACGGCGAAGTGTTCGAGCGCAACCTGGGCAAGAGCACCCCGCTGGAAATCGACCGTGGCCTGAACGCGCTGTGGAACAACGGCGGCATTCAATACGCACCGCCTGTGCGCTGATCGCTGATGGTTCTGTCACCCGGTGGGCCAACCGCCGGGTGATGTTCTGTTCCATTCTTTTCGGGGCACTTCATGCAAAATCAAATCGGCGCACCCAAGCAGAAGCTCAGCTTCAGCGATCCCAAAGTGCGTGCGTGGCTCTTCCAGATCATCACGATTGTGGCGGTGGTCTCGCTGGGCTGGTACCTCTTCAATAACACCCAGACCAACCTGCAGCACCGGGGCATTACCTCGGGTTTCGACTTTCTCGAGCGCAGTGCCGGCTTCGGCATCGCGCAGCACTTGATCGATTACACCGAGTCGGACAGCTATGCCCGGGTGTTTGTGATCGGTTTGCTCAACACCTTGCTGGTGACCGTGATCGGTGTGGTCCTGGCGACCCTGCTCGGCTTCATCATCGGCGTGGCGCGGCTGTCGCCGAACTGGATGATCAATAAGCTGGCGACCGTGTATGTGGAAGTATTCCGCAACATTCCGCCGCTGCTGCAAATCCTGTTCTGGTACTTTGCGGTGTTCCTGACCATGCCGGGGCCGCGCAACAGTCACAATTTCGGCGACACCTTCTTTGTCAGCAGCCGTGGCCTGAACATGCCGGCTGCGATTGCCGCTGATGGTTTCTGGCCGTTCGTGGCCAGCGTCGTGGTTGCCATCGTGGCAATCGTGCTGATGGCACGCTGGGCCAACAAGCGCTTTGAAGCCACCGGTGTTCCGTTCCATAAATTCTGGGCGGGGCTGGCGTTGTTCATCGTGATCCCGGCGTTGTGCGCGTTGCTCTTCGGCGCGCCGCTGCACTGGGAAATGCCCGAGCTCAAAGGCTTCAACTTCGTCGGCGGCTGGGTACTGATCCCTGAACTGCTGGCACTGACCCTGGCGCTGACCGTCTATACCGCTGCGTTTATCGCCGAGATCGTGCGTTCGGGCATCAAGTCGGTCAGCCATGGCCAGACCGAAGCGGCACGTTCCCTGGGCCTGCGCCCCGGGCCGACGCTGCGCAAGGTCATCATCCCGCAGGCCCTGCGGGTGATCATTCCGCCGCTGACCAGCCAATACCTGAACCTGGCGAAAAACTCGTCACTGGCCGCCGGTATCGGTTACCCGGAAATGGTTTCGCTGTTTGCCGGCACGGTGCTCAACCAGACCGGCCAGGCCATCGAAGTCATTGCCATCACCATGAGCGTGTACCTGGCGATCAGCATCAGCATTTCCCTGCTGATGAACTGGTACAACAAGCGCATTGCGCTGATCGAGCGGTGAGGAAACGCCCATGAGTTCACATACGTTCAAACCTGATATGCCGCCGCCGAACAAAGTCTTCGGGCCGATGGCATGGATGCGCGCCAACCTGTTCTCCAGCTGGCTCAACACGCTGCTGACATTGCTGGCGTTCTACCTGATCTACCTGGTAGTGCCGCCGATCCTCAGCTGGGCGATCATCGATGCCAACTGGGTCGGCACCACGCGCGCCGATTGCACCAAGGAAGGCGCCTGCTGGGTATTCATCCAACAGCGCTTCGGCCAGTTCATGTACGGCTACTACCCCGGCGATCTGCGCTGGCGCGTAGACCTCACCGTCTGGCTGGCGATTGTCGGCGTGGCGCCGTTGTTCATCTCGCGCTTTCAACGCAAGGCGGTCTATGGCCTGAGCTTTCTGGTGCTGTACCCGATCATCGCGTTCTTCCTGCTGCACGGCGGTGCGTTCGGGCTGACCAACGTGGCCACCAGCCAGTGGGGCGGCTTGATGCTGACCCTGGTCATCGCCACCGTGGGCATTGCCGGCGCGTTGCCGCTGGGCATCATGCTGGCGTTGGGACGGCGTTCGAACATGCCGGCGATTCGGGTGGTCTGCGTGACCTTCATCGAATTCTGGCGCGGCGTGCCGTTGATCACCGTGCTGTTCATGTCCTCGGTGATGCTGCCGCTGTTCCTGCCTGAAGGCATGGGCATCGACAAGCTGCTGCGCGCATTGATCGGCGTGATCCTGTTCCAGTCGGCCTACGTGGCCGAGGTGGTGCGCGGCGGCTTGCAGGCGATTCCCAAGGGCCAGTACGAAGCGGCTGCGGCGATGGGCCTGGGTTACTGGCGCAGCATGGGCCTGGTGATACTGCCGCAAGCCCTGAAGATGGTGATCCCCGGCATCGTCAACACGTTCATCGCGTTGTTCAAGGACACCAGCCTTGTGATCATCATCGGCCTGTTCGACCTGCTCAACAGCGTCAAGCAAGCCGCCGCTGACCCCAAATGGCTGGGCATGGCCACCGAAGGCTACGTGTTCGCCGCCCTGGTGTTCTGGATTTTCTGTTTTGGTATGTCGCGCTATTCCATTCATTTGGAACACAAGCTCGACACAGGCCACAAGCGTTAGGAGTTGTTGTTATGAGCGAAGCGATCAAACAGCCTGTGAGCCCTGAAGGCATTATCCAGATGCAGGGCGTCAACAAGTGGTACGGCCAGTTCCACGTGTTGAAAGACATCAACCTCAACGTCAAGCAGGGCGAGCGTATCGTGCTGTGCGGCCCGTCGGGTTCGGGCAAGTCCACCACCATCCGCTGCCTCAACCGTCTGGAAGAGCACCAGCAGGGCCGCATCGTGGTCGATGGCGTGGAACTGACCAACGACCTCAAGCAGATCGAAGCGATCCGCCGCGAGGTCGGCATGGTGTTCCAGCACTTCAATCTGTTCCCGCACCTGACCATCCTGCAGAACTGCACGCTGGCGCCGATGTGGGTGCGCAAGATGCCCAAGCGCAAGGCCGAGGAAATCGCCATGCATTACCTTGAGCGCGTGCGCATCCCGGAGCAGGCCCACAAGTTTCCGGGGCAGCTTTCAGGTGGCCAGCAACAGCGTGTGGCGATTGCCCGCGCGCTGTGCATGAAGCCCAAGATCATGTTGTTCGACGAGCCGACCTCGGCACTCGACCCGGAAATGGTCAAGGAGGTGTTGGACACCATGATCGGCCTGGCCGAAGACGGCATGACCATGTTGTGCGTGACCCATGAGATGGGGTTTGCGCGCACCGTGGCCAACCGCGTGATCTTCATGGACAAGGGCGAGATCGTTGAGCAGGCGGCGCCGAATGACTTCTTCGACAATCCGCAGAATGATCGGACCAAGTTGTTCCTGAGCCAGATTTTGCATTGATCGATGGGTGAAAAATAAACCCGGCCTGGTGCCGGGTTTATTGCTTGAAGGCTATGAAATTTTCGCCTCATGCTCTGTGTTGACGGTATGGGTGAACCCCCGCATGTCAGCACCCTCGGCCAATACCTTGGCATCAGCTAGCAGGTGCGGGTAGCGATCCAATAACCGCATCAGTAGCACCAGGGGTTTGGGTGGCAGGAGCTCACCGCGTTCGTAGCGTGAAAACGCGTTGTGGCCACCGCCTGACAAAAGCTCCACCGTTTCTTTTTGTGTGAGATGCAGCTTACGGCGGATGCGTTTCATCTCGGTGCCGATCATTTTTCGTGCAGCGTGGATGAGTTCATCACCTGCTTTCGCGTGGCGCGCTGAGCTATCGGGGTCATACATGCCGTCCCGGCATACATGGCATTCCCAGCCAGAAAGGTCATCAACACGACGCTCCATCCCTTTGACGCTAAGGGTTTCGCTGCGCCCCTCGAAGCGTGTCATTCCTTCGGGCGCACCGCATATACAGCATTGTTGGGTTTTCATGAGTTGCACTCCTTGAAGGAGATTACCGGTGGGGTGCCGCCTATGCAGTAAGTGACCTTTATGTAAATCTCCATGCCGTGTGAACTGATGTGGTACACGTCCTGCCAGACCCTATGGTCGGCATAGGAAGTCATTGATTTGTACAACATCCTTGCTTGCAATTGACAAACGATCTCTCGCATTTCATGGATTGTGAAACCGAGTTTCCTTCCTGTGGTCCTGGCAGTTGCGGTAAATGCCTGGTCTCCAAGCCGCCTGACATCCGCCTTTATCACCGCCAAATCGTAATGAGGTGTGTACTTTTCCATAAGACACCTGAGGCCAATAATTACCCTCTAAGGGTAATTTTACCAATCGAAAATACTGCTCCTTTTCCTGCCTAAGAACCCTAGTGCGTTGCCTTTGTAGGCAGCTCCGAATAGCCTGTGGGAAAATTCATCCCATGATTGGCCGTACTGCAGGCGAGCTGCAGGCACTGCGCTCGGCAAGATCCGCAACGCGCCAAATCCCTCTGCCGGCAGTTGATCAATGACCCCTGAAACGCAACGCAAGACTGAACTTGAAGAGCTGCTGATTGACGCCGAGGCCGACGATGAGGGTGTGCAACGCGCGCAGCCGAGCGTGGCGCGACCCTGGTTGCTGTTGCTCGGCCTGGTTCTGGTGGCGCTGAACCTGCGCCCGGCGCTGTCGAGCCTGTCGCCGCTGCTGGCTGAAGTCTCCAGCAGCCTGGGTTTGTCGGCCGCCAAGGCCGGCTTGCTGACCACCTTGCCGGTGCTGTGCCTGGGCCTGTTCGCGCCGACCGCGCCGATGCTGGCGCGACGTTTTGGCGCCGAGCGCGTGGTGCTGGGCATTCTATTGACCCTGGCCGCCGGGATCATCCTGCGCAGTTCGTTCGGCGAAGTGGGCCTGTTCGTCGGCAGCCTGATTGCCGGTGCGAGCATCGGCATCATCGGCGTGCTGTTGCCGGGCATCGTCAAGCGTGATTTCGCCAGGCAGGCCGGGACCATGACCGGGGTCTACACCATGGCGTTGTGCCTGGGCGCCGCCATGGCAGCGGGCGCTACCGTGCCGTTGAGTCACTACTTTGGTGACCGTTGGACCATTGGCCTGGGCTTCTGGATACTGCCGGCGCTGGCGGCGGCATTGGTCTGGTTGCCGCAGGTCGGCCAACAGCACGGCAGCCACCGCGTTGCTTATCGTGTAAAGGGTCTGCTGCGCGACCCACTGGCCTGGCAGGTCACGCTCTACATGGGCTTGCAGTCGTCGCTGGCCTACATCGTGTTCGGCTGGTTGCCGTCGATCCTGATCGGTCGCGGCCTGAGCGCCACCGAGGCCGGGTTGGCATTATCCGGCTCGATCATCGTGCAACTGCTCAGCTCCCTTGCCGCCCCCTGGCTCGCCACCCGTGGCAAGGATCAGCGCCTGGCAATCGTGGTGGTGATGCTGCTGACCCTGGGCGGTTTGTTCGGTTGTCTTTACGCACCGCTGGAGGGCTTATGGGGGTGGGCGATTGTGCTGGGCCTGGGGCAGGGCGGTACCTTCAGCCTGGCGCTGACCTTGATCGTGTTGCGTTCACGCGATTCCCACGTGGCGGCCAACCTGTCGAGCATGGCCCAGGGCATCGGTTACACCCTGGCGTCTCTCGGCCCTTTCGCGGTCGGCCTGGTGCATGACTGGACCGGCGGCTGGACAGCCATCGGCTGGATTTTCGCCGTGATCGGCCTGGGGGCTATCGTCGCGGGCCTCGGTGCCGGGCGTGCGCGCTACGTGCAAGTCACCAGCGAGCAAGTCTAGAGGTACACCACTTCCAGCGTGGCCGATCCATCAAGCGCGGTCTCCACGCTCAAGTCCAGGTTCTGCCGGGCATTGATCACGGTCTGCACCGTGACAATGCCGTCCAGGAGACTGATGGCCGTGGGCCCGCTGACGCTGCCTTCGACAGCGGTAAAGCCCAGGTAGCTTCTGGAACCGATGTCGATGGGGTTGAGATTGGACGTGCGCCACGCCAGGCCACCGGTGGTGGATTCGGTGCCATAGACCTGCGCGGTGTTGCCGGCCTGGGTTTGCCTTGGGTCGAAGGTCATGGAGTAAACCCCCAGGCGATTGCCGCTGTTATCGAACCCCAGGCCGTAATAAATCTCGCTGTTGACCATGGCTGAACCGTCACGGTTGTCGCGCATGCGCAAGGCATAGCGCACGGGGCCATTGCAGGCGATGCCAATATGCAGGGTCTTTGGCGGCAGGCGCGTGGCGGTCTCCAGGTTCAGGTCCTGCCGGGCGATCTTGCCGTAGTCGATCAGGCCGCCGCTGGACAGCTGCGGTGAGCAGGCGGCGGGAGTGATCAGGCCATGGACACTCAGGTCCACAGTCGAGGCGGCCAGTACCGAGGGGGTGCTGGCCAGTAGCAACAGGCTGGAAAAGAGACGGGTTTTCATGGGACGGACTCCTCACAGTGATGGCTCAGGGGTAGACGATTTCGAGCGTGCCGGAACCGTTGATCCGCACGACCTCGCGCAGGTCCAGGGTTTGCATGGGCGCAAGATAAGTCTTGATGCGCATCGTGCCGGTCAGGGTCTGCAGGGCCACTGGCCCGCTGGTGACGCCGGTTTTGTCGGTAAACCCCATGATGCTGTTGGCGGCCATGGGGATTTGCCGCGCGGTGGAACTGCTCCACGCCACGCCATTGCTGGTGGAGTCGGTGCGGTACAACGCGGGGAAGGTATCGGCACTGAACTCCGCCGGATCGAGGGTGAGGTAAAAGCGCCCGATCTTGCCACGGCTCGCATCCAGGTCCAGGCCATAGGCGGTTTCGTCGATGCCGCCGGTGGCCGAGCCATCGCGGTTGTCCTTCATGTGCAGGGCGAAGCGGATCGGCGCGTCGCACGTCACGTTCAGGCGCAGGGTGCGAGTGGGCAAGGGCGTTTCAGTGCTGCTGTTGAGGTCTTTGGCATACAAAGTGCCGTAGTCCACCACACCCTGGTCGGATAGCGTCGGCAGGCACGCGATCGGGGCAAAGTGCGCACGCAGCGTCAGTTCGCGGTAGCGCCCATGGCGTGCGCCGTACAGCATGTCGGAGATTTCCCAGGTGGTGGCATCGCGCACTTGGGTGGCGGCAGGGTCAGCCCAGGCGCGCACGGTCAATTGCAGCGCCAGGGTTTTTCCCGTGAGCACAGCGCCTCGTTCGACCGGCGCGATGCCATGACCGGGTCGCCATTGCACGACGCTGCCATTGGCGACGGGTGCCTGACCCACGGCCGGCAGCAAACCCAGTTCCACCGCCCGGCCATCGAGCAGGGCATTCCCGGCCTCAATGGCATAGCTGCCGTGTTCGGTAAACCGCAGGCGCTGTGGGCTGGCGGCTTTTGCACGGTAGAACAGGCTGAGGTCTTCGGCCTGCGGGCAGTTGACGGTCACACTCAGACGGCGTTCGCCGAGCAGGCGTTCCGGCGCGCCGTCGCTTTGCGCCAGGCGGTTCATCAGGCCGAAATCCAGCAGCGGTTCGCTGACGTTCAGTTGGCATTCGTCCATGGCCTGGGCAGTGCCGGCGACGCCGATCAACAGCCACAGGCACAGTTGACGCAAGCAGGTTGCAAGGGGCATGGCGGAAATCCTCAAGGTGCATGACAGCGTGCGGGGGCCGTTTCGAAGTACACCGAGGGGTCGGCTTTTTCCGGCAGTGAGTAGCGCAATTGGCAACGACGCCCTTGCGGCGTGGTTATCCACAGCGTCGATTGGTCCAGCACATTGGGCAGGAACACCTGGCTGCTGTCCTGCACCAGGGTGATGAACTCGCCATCAGCGCTGCTGACGGAGGCCCCTGCGGGCAGCGGTTCGCCCTGTTCCGTGCTGACGGTGAGCAACAGGCGGCGGGTCAGGCCGACGCCGAATTCGACGCGCTCCACGGCACCGCGTCCGGCCGAGATCATTGCCAGGCCGTTATTGATATCGGCGTTGCGCGGCAATGAACGCGTCTGCACTTCCACCGGGCTGCGACCGTAGGCAGCCACTTGCGGCACCACGGCCTGGCCTTGCCAGTCGGTCCATACCGGGCCGCTGGGGGTGTTGAGCTTGATGCCGCTCATGTCGCCCACCGATGCCAGGGCGAAGGTGTCACGCACCGGGTAGGGGGAAAAGGTCACGCCGCCGCCGTGCAGCACCACACCGCCGCGCGCACTGCCCTGGTAGCTGGAGCGCTCGGCATCGGAGCGGCTGTAGCTCACGTCGAGCTGGCTGTAGCGCGGCAATGCCGACACGCCCAGGGTGGTTTCCACCTGATGGTCGCTGCTGTCGTGTTCGGCGCTGACGCGATAGCCGAGTTGGTCGTCGATCTGTTCCGTGATGCCCAGCCCGGTGCGGTTCTGGCCGCCGGAATTACGCACCCAGCTACGTAGCCGGCGACTCTCGCCCAACGGCACGCCGATCGTGAGGTACACCGCGTTGTCCTGCTGCTGGCGACCGCCCATTTGCCACTCGGCACTGGCTGACAACGACACCACGCCCAGGCTTGTGCCCCAGGAGGCCAGCGCACGGCTGCTGCTGTCGCCGGCAAAATTGGCCGAGCGCGACACCCCGGCGCTGAATGCACCCAATCGTGGGTGGGACCAGCCCAGGTTGAGGCTTTGCTGGTCGCGGTAGCGCGAATCGCGGTGGTTGTCGTCGCGCGCGTAAGTGCTTTCTTCGAGTTCGCGGTAGCCGATGCTGCGCCAGGAATTGGCTGCGCTGATCGACCATCGCTCGCCCAGGCGCTGGGACCAGGAAAGATCTGTCTGTATGCCGGACACCTTTTCCCGGGCCTGGGTGTTGGACAGTTGAGTGGACAACTGAAGCTGACTATCCAGCCACGGCAACACGCCCAGGGTGGCGCCCATCGAGCGGTATTCACTGGCCGCCAGCACGCCCGTGCCCAGGGTCAACTGCGGGTGCAGAGCGCCGGTCCAGCCGCCACTGATTACCCACGGATCATCGCCTTTGGCATCGCCCACATTGCGCACCCGGCCCGCCGCCACGGAGTAACCCGGCGCCGGCAGCCCGAGCCCGAGCCCGAGCATCGCCGCCGGCACGGTAAAACGCCGCTCGCCGCCGATGCTTTCCTTGACCGTGACTTCGACGTCCGAGCGCGTGTTCAAGCGACGCACATCGGTGAGGGTAAAGGGCCCGGCGGGCACGACGGTGGAATGAATCAACGCGCCGTTCTGGCGCACCTCCACCTGGGCCGGGCTGTTGGCGATGCCCTGGATCTGCGCGCCCTGGCCCTGTTCTTGAAGGGCGTGTTCGGTGAGCACCTGCACGCCGGTGATCTGCGCGCCGGACAGTACCGGGTTGTACAGGTTGATTTGCCCTGCCTGGAGTACCGCCTGGTGGCTGGCGAAGGTGCGCTGGGCATAGGCTTCCAAGTGGGTGCTGCGTGACAGGCCATCCTGCCAGGTCTGCACCTGGCGACTGCGCACGATCCAGTCGCCGGCATTGAATCCCACCTCGGTATTGGCCGAGCCAAAGCGACTGGCGTCATCACCGAAGCGATTGTAGAAGCCGCTGAGGTCGTAGTTGAGCAGCCCGGCTAACCCACCGGTTTGGTAGCCGGAGATATCCTGCTGCACCGTGCGCAGGGCTTGGGTGGGTACCACCAGCGACACCGTCAGCGTTGCCGGGTCCGGCTCCACCAGGGTTTGCGGGTAGCGGACAAGGAAATCCTCGCACCCGGCCGCCTCATCGGCACGCATCAGCTGGGCGCCGTCCAGCAAGGTGCGGTCAAAGCACAGATTGCCCTGCTGATCGAAATTCACCGCCAAGCGGCCACGGGGCTGACCGTTGACGCGCAGATTGACGGTATGTTGCCCGGCCGCGTAGCGCGGTGCAGAAAGCAACAGGCTGGCCAACTGCGGATCGATGCCACGTTGATGCAAGGTCTGTGCATCGAACCCGGACGGGCTGGCATCCTCGGCGCAGACCCTGGCCGGTAGCAGCGCACACAGCAGCAACACCAGCGGCAGGGCGGCGCCGGCAGAGGGATCGGGCACGGCTTCGCCGTCACGGTAACTCAATACTGTTTTCAAGCAAGGTACTCGGGTGGTGAACGCCTAGGGCTTGTGGTCCAGGCGTTCGGGTGACGCTCAATGAGCGGTCACTGCGTGACTCAGGCGGCGGTGGATGATGCCGCCTGGGTGTTGCGTCAGAAACTGATCGGTGCGTCGTAGGCCTTGACCGCAAACCCGTACACGGTGGCCGGTTGCAGCCTTACCGTACGTGCCTGGCTACCGCTGGCCGGGACGCTCAAGGCTTCGCCCGGCAGCACGTAGGTGCGCGGCAGCATGGCCCTGCCGTCGCCGGGCAGCAGTCGCAGCTCCTGCGCCAGCCGCACCACATACGGCGTGTCGTTGCGCACCTGCAACTGGCCGTCGCGCAGTGTCCAGGTCAGGTCGGTCCAGGGTGTGCGGTTGGGGGCCAGGCCCTTGGGGTGCACGATCACCGGCAGGTTCTGGCGCACGGTCACGCCCACGCGGGCATGCCCGGCGGCGGTGGCTGCGCGGCCTTGGGGCATGCCTTCGAACACCACGCGTTTAAGCCGTTGGGTGAGCAATGGCTGCTGGTTTTGCAAAATGAAACGCACCAGCTGGGATTTGGACGCTTCGACCCGTGACAGCGGCGGCGTCACCACCAGCAATGGTTCGGTGTCCTCCGCAATATCCTGCAAGGTGACATGCAAAAGGGCGAGCTGGTTGTCGGTGTTGGTCACCGACACGGACGCTTCGCCGTCTTCTTCATGCACGATTACCACGGAGGTGTCCGGGACCATACCGTCGGCTTTTACCTGATTGCCGAGCACGAGGAACAAGGCAAGGAGGCCCACAGCGGTGTTTGAGAATGTCGTCGTCATGACGGGTTTCCATTAGGCCAAAAAGAGGATCGATCAGAGGTAGCGCAGGTCCAGAACGATGGCTCCGTCGAGCGGGACTTCCTGGTCCAGGGTCAGGTAACGCGAGAAGTTGATGGCGGTGCTCACTTGAAGCTGGACGATCAACTGGCTGATGAAGTCGGGTTGACGGTCACCCGTCGGTGCAAAGGCCATATGGGTACCGGGGTAGGCATTGGGCTCCTGCGACCAGGTTTCACCGTTGTCGGCGGAGGCCAATACCTGCATGGGCTGCGCGTCGCCCACCGCGTTGCGATAGGCCAGCGCCACGGAGCCCAGGCGCTCTTCGGGGACGTGTATGTTCCTGCCCAGCCCGTAGAAATAATCGGGAGCCGACGAAGAGTCGGCGCGATTATCGATGCCCACCAGCGCAAACAGCATGGGCCTGGCGCACTGCACGCGCAGTTCGAGCATCTGGATCGGCAGCACGGTGAACTCGTCGTCTTTGAGGCTGTGGGACGCAATCTTGCCGTGATCGACGGTGCCGTCATGGGTCAGCTCGATATGGCAGGCATCCGGGGTTACCCGGCCGGTGACCGTCAGATCGACGACCGAAGCCCCATGGGCTGCGGTCATCGTGGCCAGGCAAAGCCCGGCGATGAAGATGCGCATCCATCTACAGGGCTCGGGCAACGTAAGACGCAGCCCATGCCTGCAGGTGGTCGGAGGATGGGCGGCCATAGGTTAGAGGTACTTCACTTCAAGGGTGGCCGAGCCATCGATGGTGACTTCATTGCTAAGGTCCAGGCTGTCGGCGCGGTTGATGATCGTGAGCACTTCCAGATCCACGCTCAGGTCTTTGATCGACAGCGGCTGGGTGTCGTCGCTCATCGACGCCGCCGCCATGTACATGCTCGGTTCCCAGAATTTCTCGGCGTACCAGGTTTTGCCCTGGTCCATTGATGCGATGGGTTGAACGCTCACGCCGTCGGCAACCATGCCGCGCCACGTGAGGGAGAAGTGGCCCAGCTTCTGGGTTTCATTGATAAAGCCCAGGCCGAAGTCCGTGCTTAGGCCTGAGGCCGCGCGGTTATCGATGGGGTGCAGGGCAAACTGGATCGGCGCGTCACAGTTGACGCTCATCGACAGGGTATTCACCCCAATCGCCGTTCCCCTGTCCGGGTGCAAATCCTTGGCGGACACCTTGCCGTGGTCGATCACGCCGCCGCCGGAAAGGCTGGGGGTGCAGGCGCTGGGCACAATCAGGCCCTTGACGGTCAGGTCCACGCTGGACGCGGCAAAGGTCGTTGCCGCGTTGAGCAGCAGTACGCTGGCGGCCAGGGTGGTCAATCGGGTTTTCATCGGGGGAGCTCCTTAGAGGTAATTGACTTGCACAGTGGCGTGGCCGTCGATGGGCACTTCGTCGGTCAGCGTCAGGCTGCTGGCGGGGGCGATGTGCGTGATCAGGCGTATTTCGGCGTCCAGCGCCTGGACCGCAATCGGCGCCAGGCCGTCGTTGTCGGCGACCGCCGTCAGCAAGGTATGGCTGAGCATCACCGAGGGCATCCAGGTCACGCCGCCATCCCGGGAGGTGATGGTGCGTACCGGCACGCCATCGGCCACTGGCCTGTACAGGCCGAGCCCGGCATCGCCGACTTTTTCATCGTTGGCTGTCACGCCCAGGCCATGCCAGGCGAAGTGGCTGGCGGTGGTGCCGGCGCGGTTGTCGATGGTGTTCAGGGTGAAAATAGTCGGCCCTTCACAACGCACGCTCAGCAGCATGGTTTCTCTGGGCAGGTCGGTGTAGGTGTCGGGGTTGAGGTCTCTGACTGATACCTTGCCGAAGTCAACCGTGCCATCACCGGAGACCATGGGCGCGCAGGCACTCGGGGTGATGATGCCCTTGACCGTGAGGTCCTGGCTGCTGCCTGCCAGCGTGAAAGATGAGGCGCCCAACAAGAGGACGGCCAAGGGAACAGCGCTCAGGTAAGTCATCGTTTAAACCTTCCTTAGTACGAAAGATGAAGGGTTAGAGGTACACCACTTCCAGGGTGGCGGAGCCATCGATCGGTTGTTCCCGGGTCAGGGTCAGCTCACTGGACGCGGCGATAAAGGGGTGTACCACCAGGCTGCTGTTCAGCGTCTTGATCGCGATGGGCGCCCAGTTTCCATTGGCGTTGTTCCCGAAGGCGGTGAGTCGGCCGCGCATCCAGATGGCGTCCTCACTGTTCTCGTTCCAGGTGGTGCCGTTGTTTGTTGAGACCAGCTTGCTCACCGGCAGGCCGTCTGCGAGGTAATCCCTGACGATGATGACAAAATTGCCCACCCGCTCCGTGTCGTTGATCACCCCCAGGCCGTAGGAGTAATCGTCGGGGCTGTTCGAGGAGCCGGCGCGATTGTCCACACCGTCGAGTGCAAACAGCGTTGCCGCCTCGCAGCTCAGGTTCAGCTGCAGGGTGGTGGCCGGCAGGGGGGTGGATTGGTTTTCGCGAAGATCCCTGGCGGCGATCTTTCCATAGTCGGCAACACCGCCCTGGGCCAGCGTGGGGGTGCAGGCGCTGGGCGTGATCAGACCTTTCACAGCCAGGTCGACGCTGCTGGCGGCAAACACCGAGGCGGTCATGGTGAGCAGCAGGGCAGCGCTCAACAGGCACAGGGAGGTTTTCATGGTGGAAGCGTCCATTTACAGGTACTTGACTTCAAAGGTCGCGGAACCGTCTATCGCCACTTCGTCGGTCAAGGTCAGGTCTCTTGCCGGGGCAATGGAGGTGTAGAGCGTGACGTCCAGGATCGCGTCCTTGATCGGGTGCGGCGCCCAACCGGTGTCGCCACGACTGCCCAGTGCCACCAGGTCGTTGGGGGCGATGCCATCGTCAGGCATCAACTGGCTCCAGCGTTCCTCGCCGTTGTACCTGGCCAGGAGCGTGGAGGGGATCTCGGCGACGGGGTTGCTGAACGCCAATTGATACCTGCCCAGCTTCTGGTTTTCGTTGATCATGCCCAGCCCGAAGGAGCTAGGGTAGATAGCGGAGCCGACCCGGTTGTCGATGGGGTCAATGGCGAACAGCGTCGCCGCATCGCAGTTGACGCTCAGTTGCACGGTCTTGCGCTCAAGCGTGGTGGTTTTGTCGAGGTTCAGGTCTTTTGCGGCGATTTTCCCGAAGTCCACATCACCTGGCAGGCTGGGTGTACAGGCACTGGGTGTGATCAGCCCTTTGACGGTCAGGTCGACGCTGCTGGCGGCGAACACCGAGGAGGTCATGGCGAGCAGCAGGGCACTGCTCAACAGGGATACAGGGGTTTTCATTTCAACTCATTCCATTGCAGTCGGGCAGATTGAAACGCGTGCAGGTCAACGCCCGTTCCTGAGTGAGCGAGGGGGTTGGCTTGGCGGCGGTTTCGAAGTTTTTGCGGTTGCCGGGGAGTGGCAAACCTTCCCTCTTTTTGGGGTGGACACAATTTAGCGAGGGGGCTGCGAGGGGGAAATACAACTAATACGACATTGGCCAGGCGTGGCTGGCGCGCTGTTTTGAAGGCTGTTTCGCGGTGCTTTTCGTAGTTGTTGTATGGGCTTGAATGGACTTGAAAGGTTATAGGTGCTGCGGTCGATAACCTTCGAAAGGGTATGTCTGGCGCTGCTGCGTGACAGCTCGCCCTGGCGACTGCGCCAATGCCGCAAACGGCTGCCCGATTAACCACCACGAAGAGGTACTGATGGGCTCGCCAGGAGGTTCAACCGCAGGAGCGAGCCAGACAGTCAAACCGCCTTTTTCCCCCCGGCCTCATTGGCAGCACTTGAATGTGCTGGTGGTGGAGGATCATTCGGCCTATCGCCTGTTATTGGGTTGGCTGCTGCAAAAACTCAGCCTCGGCCACCAGCTTGCCGCCAATGGCCTCATGGGGTTGGACGCCTTTACCCATAGGCCCTTCGACCTGGTCATCAGCGATTGCCGGATGCCCCTCATGGACGGTTACAGCATGGCCCGCGCCATTCGCCGGCACGAGCGCGAAAACAGGTTGAAGCGAGTGCCGATCATCGCCTTGACCGCGAATCTGCAAAACGACAGCCCGAAACGTTGCCGCAAGGCCGGCATGGATGCCTGGCTGGTCAAGCCGCTGACGCTTGAACAATTGCACGCTGTACTGGTGCGTTGGTTGCCGGGCGATGAAGGCCCGCGCGCCGGAAAAGAAGCCGCGATGCCAATTATCAATTGGCCAACCCGTGCTTCGCTGGTCGCCACGTTTGGCAGCGACGTCATTGTCGACCAATTGCTGGAAAGCCTGCTGGTGGAGGCTTGGGAAGACCTGCGTGTGTTACGCCATGCGCGTGCGACGTTGAACGCATCACTGACCGCCGAGCACTTGCATCGGTTGATCGGCAGCCTGGTGTTTCTGGGGGGCGCGGGCCTGGAAACCAGCGCCGTGAGTGTGATCAGGCAGGTCCTGTGCGATGGCGTCGCTGCGCATAAGGCGCAGTTGGAAGGGTTCGAGGCACAGCTGTGCACCTATCTCGATTACCTGTCCGACATTTGAAGAATGCTGGTGCTGAGCATTCATCTCCACAGCGATCTGGTTTTGACTGTAGGCGCTTTCCTATTGTGTTGTAGTCCAAAAAGTGGCCGCTACTGAACATTGGGTTCGGCCGCAAGCGGCTCTTTGTTAGCAGTTGTTGATGATCGCAGGCAGAGGTATTTTGCGCGGATTCAAGTTGCCATCATTCGTGGGTGCCTATGCTTAGAGTAATTATTGCTGACGATCACCCCATTGTCCGAGTCGGGCAAAAAGTCGTGATCGAGGCGAATGGCAAGTGCAAGGTGGTCGGTGAAGCCGACGGCCCCGATCAACTGCTAGGCGTGCTGGGTGATACACCGTGCGACGTACTGGTCACCGACTTCGCCATGCCCGGCGGCCAGCAGGCTGATGGTTATTGCCTGTTGGGCCTGCTGCATCGTCAGTATCCGCAGTTGCCGGTGATTCTGGTGACGATGTTCGCCAATGTCGCCACCTTACGCGCCGCCTTTGCCCATGGCGCCAGGGCGGTGGTCGCCAAAAGCGCCTCGGCCAAGGAGTTGCCCCTGGCGATCAAGGCCATACAGGCCGGACAGACCTTCGTCAGCGAATGCCTGCGCATGCAACTGGTGGAGGCCGGCACCGGTGACCAGTCCCAGGAACCCCAGCTATCGGGCAAGGAGCGCGAGGTGGTGCGCATGTTGGCCAGCGGCATGACCGTCAGCCAGATCGCAGCCCAGGTCAACCGCAGCGTCTCCACGATCAGCAAGCAGAAGAGCACGGCCATGCAGCGCTTGAGTATTTCCACCGACGTTGACTTGTTCGCCTACGCCCGCAGTACCGGCATAGCGCCGTAGCCCGCCCATTTGCCTGGCGAATGAGAGTAGCCAGGGCGGCGTGGGCAGCTTATCGTGCGCCTACTCTTTCGACCCCTGCGGAGCCTGCCCATGAGTGATGCCCACAACGCCCTGATCAGCCGATTCTACGGCGCCTTCCAGCGTCTGGATGCCGAAGCCATGATCGCCTGCTACAGCGATGACGTGGTGTTCAGCGACCCGGCCTTTGGTGAACTGCGCGGCCGTGACGCGGGGGATATGTGGCGCATGCTCACCACGCGGGCCAAGGATTTTTCCTTGACCTTCGACCAGGTAAACAGTGATGAACGCACCGGCAGTGCACACTGGGTGGCCACCTATTTGTTCAGCGCGACCGGCAATACCGTGGTCAACGATATCCAAGCGCGCTTCGTCTTTCGCGAGGGCAAGATCTGCGAGCACCATGATCAGTTCGACCTGTGGCGCTGGTCGCGCCAGGCGTTGGGCACCAAGGGCCTGCTGCTGGGTTGGACACCGCTGGTGCGAAACGCCGTGCGCGCCCAGGCGAACAAAGGCTTGAAGGCATTCCAGGCCAGTCGTTGATAAACTGGGCGCCCCTTTGCCTTGCCGAATCCACCCGTGAGCACGCCTGAACCCAAGCCCTGGTACGTCTACCTGGTGCGCGCCGCCAATGGCGCGCTGTATTGCGGTATCAGCAACGACCCGGTGCGCCGATTCGCTTCGCACCAGAGCGGCAAGGGCGCGCGGTTTTTCCTGTCCAGCCCGGCCATAGCGCTGGTGTACACCGAGCAATGCGCGAGCAAGAGTGAGGCGTTGCGCCAGGAGCGCTTGATCAAGAAATTGAAGAAGAGCGCCAAGGAGTGCCTGGCGGCGAGTGGCTCATCACGCTGACTGATAGGTTCCCATTACACCGTCGGGACCTTTTGCGCGGTAATCTGCTCGTTCATTCGCCATCCGGAGCCTCGTATGTCCGAGCTCATCCTGCATCATTATCCAACCTCACCTTTTGCGCAAAAAGCTCGACTTTTACTCGGCTTCAAGGGGCTCTCCTGGCATTCCGTACACATTTCGCCGGTGATGCCCAAGCCCGACCTGACGGCCTTGACCGGCGGCTATCGGAAAACCCCGGTGCTGCAGGTGGGGGCGGATATCTATTGCGACACGGCGCTGATCGCGCGTCGTCTGGAGCAGGAAAAGGCTGCGCCTGCGCTGTTCCCGCCGGGCCAGGAAATGATCACCCAGGCATTCGCCGCCTGGGCCGACAGCGTCGTGTTCGCCCACGCCGTGAGCCTGGTGTTCCAGCCGGAGTCGGTGGCGGTGCGTTTCGGCAAATTACCACCCGAAGCCATCAAGGCCTTCATCGCCGACCGCGCCGCGCTGTTCAGTGGCGGCACGGCCAGCAAGCTCCCGGCCGAGTTGGCCAAGCATCAGTGGCCGGCGATCATGACGCGGCTGGAGCAACAGCTACAACGGCAATCCGGCGATTTCCTGTTCGGCGCGCCTTCGATTGCCGACTTTGCCCTGGCCCACTCACTGTGGTTCCTGAAAGCCACGCCGGTCACCGCGCCGTTTGTGGATGCCTATCCGGCCGTGTTGGCTTGGCTTGAACGCGTGTTGAGTGTTGGCGACGGCACAGCCAGTCCGATGACCGCAGAGCAGGCCTTGAAGATCGCCCGCGATGCCACCCCGGCACCGCTGCCGGATGAGGCGTTCGAGGACTTGAACGGCTTCAGGGCGGGACAGCAGGTGACCATCGCGGCCATCGACTATGGCGTCGACCCCGTGGCCGGTGAGTTGCTGTTTGCCGGGCGCGAAGAACTGATCCTGCGTCGTACTGATGAACGTGGCGGCACCGTGCACGTGCATTTCCCTCGGTGGGGGTTTCGCATCCAGGCGCAATAACAAAAAAATAATTACTCACTGATGTGAGGTAAACCTGCGGCCCATCCGTGTAGTGCATGAAACTGCGATCAATTCGCATTAACAGCGTTTTCTACACGGGTTCTCACAGCATGAAGTCGACGGCGGGCGGTTGGGTCAAACAGTGGCTGGGAGCCTCGGTACTGATGGTGTCGGGGGTGGCATTGCTGCCCCTGGCGGTGGCGCAGGCGCAGGAGCAACAAAGCGCCCGGTTCAATTTTGACCTGGCAGCCAAACCGCTGCCTCAGGCCCTGAGTGATTTCAGCCGGGTGACCGGCATCAGCGTGATCTATACCGATGAAGCGCCCTACGGTTTCAACGCCCCGGCGCTCAGCGGGCAAATGAGCGCGACCCAGGCCCTGCAACGCCTGCTGGGTCAATCAGGCTTCACCCTCCGCCGGATCGACGCCCGCACCCTGGCCCTGGAACCTGTGCCAACCGATGGCGCGGTCAATCTCGGCGCTACCACCATCAGCGGCGCCAACCTCGCCCAGGACAGCACCAGCTACCAGCCGCCGGCGACCAGCTCGGTGATGCGCTCCCGTGGCCTGTTGCTGGAAACCCCGCAGACCGTCAACGTGGTCCCGGCTCAAGTGCTGCGCGATCAACAACCGCGCAATCTGGATGATGCGCTGGGCAATATCAGCGGTATCACCCAGTCCAACACCCTCGGCAGTACCCAGGACGCGGTGATGCTGCGCGGTTTTGGCGACAACCGTAACGGCTCGATCATGAAGGACGGCATGCCTGTGGTGCAGGGTCGCGCCTTGAATGCGACGGCCGAGCGTGTCGAAGTGCTCAAGGGCCCGTCGTCGTTGCTGTATGGCATCCAGGACCCCGGCGGCGTGGTCAATATCGTCAGCAAAAAGCCCGAGCTGCTGCAGTCCACTTCCCTGACTGCGCGCGGCTCCACCTTCGGCAGCGGCAAGAACGGCAGCGGCGGCAGCCTGGACACCACCGGCCCGGTGGGTGACAGCGGCCTGGCCTATCGCCTGATCGTCGACCATGAAGATGAAGACTACTGGCGCAACTACGGCACCCACCGCGAGACCTTGGTGGCGCCGTCGCTGGCATGGTACGGCGACACCACCCAAGTGGTGTTGGCCTATGAGCACCGCGAATTTCTTTCGCCGTTCGACCGTGGCACCGCCATCGATCCCAAGACCAACCATCCGCTGAACATCCCCGCCACCCACCGTCTGGACGAGCCGTTCAACAACATGGAGGGCCGCTCCGATCTGTACCGCCTCAGCGTCGATCATGATCTGAACGACGACTGGAAAGCCCATTTTGGCTACAGCTGGAACCGCGAAACCTACGACGCGAGCCAGGTACGCGTGGTCAAGGTCAACACCAACGGCACCCTGACCCGCAGCATGGACGGCACCCAGGGCGCGCTGACCACCGACCGCTTCGCCACCGCCAGCCTTGAAGGCAAGGTGAATGTGGCGGGTATGCAGCATGACCTGGTGTTCGGCCTGGATGACGAATACCGCAAAATCTACCGCGCCGACCTGATCCGCCAGACACCGCGTGGCGTTTTCAACTACAACAACCCGGTATACGGCAACGAAGTGGCGGGCTCCAAAGTCAGCGCGCCGGACAGCAACCAGACCGACCTGCTGCGCAGCGACTCGTTGTTCTTCCAGGACGCCATTCACCTGAACGATCAGTGGATCCTGGTCGGCGGCGCGCGCTACCAGATGTACGACCAATACGCCGGCAAAGGCGTGCCGTTCACCGCCAACACCGATGGCAACGGCCAGAAATGGGTGCCGCGTGCCGGGTTGGTGTATCGCTACACCGATGAGCTGTCGTTCTATGGCAGTTATACCGAGTCGTTCAAACCCAACTCCACCATCGCGCCGTTGGCCAACAAGACCGTGCTGGATGGCAGCCTGGACCCTGAAGAATCCAAGGCGTGGGAGCTGGGTACCAAGTTCGACCTGCCGGGACGCATCACCGCGAGCGCGGCGTTGTTCACCATTGATAAACGCAATGTGCTGGTGCAGGTGGGCGACGGTTTGACCTCGGTCTACAGCGTGGCGGGCAAGGTGCGATCCCGTGGGCTGGAAGTGGATGCCAGCGGCCAGTTGACCGACAAGTGGAGCCTGATCGGCAGTTACGCCTACACCGATGCCGAGGTCACCGAAGACCCGAGCCTCAAAGGCAATCGCCTGCAGAACGTGGCAAAAAACACCGGCTCGCTGTCGGCGGTGTATGACTTCGGCAGTATCCTGGGCGGTGATCAACTGCGCGTCGGCGCCGGAGCGCGTTATGTCGGTGAGCGGGCAGGGGATGCGGCCAACAGCTTTGAATTGCCGAGCTATACCGTGGCCGATGTGTTCGCCAGCTACGACACTCGGCTCGAGGGGCAGAAGGTCAAGTTCCAGCTCAATGTGAAGAACCTGTTTGACCGTACCTACTACACCTCGTCGGTGAACACGCAGTTCGTGTCTATTGGCGATGCGCGGCAGGTGTCGGTGTCCAGCACCCTCACTTTCTGACTGCGGTTCGCTTTATGTGGGAGGGGGCTTGCCCCCGATAGCCATAGGTATCTACACAACTCTGTAGCGCCCAACCGTAACCACGATGCGAAGCGAGTCGCTCTTGATCTTGATCTGCTTTTGATCTTAAGCGCCCCGTCAAACCACGCTGGCCGAACGCAGGCTTGAATCCGTGGGTAACCCGGCAGGACGCCGGGTTAGCCGCACTGGGCCATGGATGGCCCATTGCGGCGGCCCACGGATTCAAGCCGGAGTGAGGGCACACCGAGCCCAGGCGAGGTGCCGAGTGGTGGGGCAAGAGCGTTTTGCTTACTTTTGCGCTTTTCAAAAGTGAGCCGCCGTCAGGGCGGAACCCTAAGCAGCCGTTACCGCAGAAACGGATATGTACTCGTTCCAATCCAACACCCTGGTCGGCCCAGAGGCCGCCATCGGGGGCAAGCCCCCTCCCACATTTGGACCTCGGAGCGTCAGGTAGATACGCGTTAGCTCCCTCGCCACAGGTGCGGTGTCGCACCAAAATTGTGTAGATACCTATGGCCATCGGAGGCAAGCCCCCTCCCACATTGGCACCTGAGCTGTTAGCGTTGCGGACATTCGATGCTTACGGAAAACGCGACTGATGCATTTCGCAAAATGGTTACACACCAGCACCCTGCTGGTCGGCTTGAGCTTTTTACTGGGCGGCTGCGCCAGCGTTTCCCAGACCTCCACTCCGGCAACCCTGGATAAGCTGTTGAGCGACCCGGCATTGCAAGGCGCGACGGTCTCGCTGATGGTGCGCGACGCCCGCACTGGCGCCACGCTCTACCAGCACAACCCCCGTACACGGTTGGTGCCCGCCTCCAACCTCAAACTGCTGACCACTGCCGCAGCGATGGATGTGCTGGGCCCGCAATACCGCTTCGCCACGCAACTGTTGAGCGATGGCACCCGCCAGGGCGATCGTCTTACCGGCAATCTCTACCTGCGCGGCCTGGGCGACCCGACCCTGCAGTACGCCGACTATCAGGCGCTGGCGGCGCAACTGGCCAGCCAGGGCGTGCGCCAGGTGCAGGGCGACCTGGTGTTCGACGATACCTGGTTCGATGCCGAGCGGCTGGGGGTCGACTGGTCCCATGATGATGAAACCACCTACTACGGCGCGCAGATTTCCGCGCTGACGGTGTCGCCCAATGCGGACTTTGATGCCGGCAGCGTGTTGGTCACCGCCAGGGCGCCGGTGCGGGTTGGCCAGCCCGTGAGTGTCGATATCTATCCGCCCACCGACTACCTGCAATTGAGCAATCGCGCCGTCAGTGGGCCGGGTAACAGCTATGGGATCAATCGCCGGCATGGCACCAACCTGTTGCAGCTCAGCGGCGCGGTGGCAGCGGGACGGCAGAATCAGCAGCTGATCAGCGTCTGGGAGCCGACACAACTGGTGGCCAATCTGTTTGAACAAGCCTTGGCGCAACAGGGCATTACGGTGCAGGGGCGTCGCGTAATGGGCGGGGCGAGCCCGGCGGCGGTGACGATGCTGGCCGAGCACCAATCGGCGCCGTTGCAGGCGTTGATCGTGCCGCTGCTCAAACTCTCGAACAACAACATGTCCGAAGCCTTGCTCAAGGCCATGGGGCGCCAGACCGCCAACAGCGGCACGGCGGCGGCGGGCGCAGTGGCGGTGGCCGGCTTTCTCAAACGTCAGGGGCTGGACACCGTCACGTTCAGCCAGGTCGACGGCTCCGGCCTGTCGCGGCGCAATCTGGTGTCGTCGCAAACCTTCACCGACCTGCTGCTGGCCGCCGGCAAACAGCCGTGGTTCACCGCCTGGTACGACGCACTGCCGATTGCCGGCAACACTGACCGCATGACCGGTGGCAGCCTCGGCTATCGCCTGCGCGGCACCCCGGCCGAAAACAATTTGCACGCCAAGACCGGCTCCATGACCGGTGTTTCCTCATTGAGCGGCTACGTGACCGATGCCCACGGGCGCAGGTTGCTGTTCTCTATGCTGACCAACAACTACGTGGTGGCCGGCGCGCAGGTCAAGACGCTGGAAGATCGTGTGGCAGTGGCGCTGTCGCGCTGGGACGACTGATTCAGGGCTGATAGCCCATGCGCCAACTCACGGCCCGGGTCGCCGCCAGCAAATGCTGCGCCGCCGGGCCGTCTTCATCGGCGTGGAACAGCGAGGTGGGACCGACCACGGTCATGACCGCCGCCACGTGCCCGGTCGCGTTGAACACGGGCGCTGATAACGCATCCACCCCGGGCATCAGCAAGCCATGCACAAAGTGCAGGCCACGGCTGCGGATCTGTTCGCGCAGGGTGGCGTAGGCCGCATCGTCCGCCAAGGCGTGGGCGGTACCGGCCTGGATCTCGCGCTCACGCAAGTCCACGGTCTCCCGGGACGGCAGGTAGGCGCTGAACACCAGCCCGGTGGACGAGCTCAAGAGCGGCAATACCGACCCCAACTGCGTCACCACCGTGACGGCGCGCACCGCCGGCTCGATCTGCACCACGGTCGCCCCCTGGTTGCCCCACACCGCCAGAAAGCAGGTTTCATTCAACTCATCGCGCAGCTCCGCCAGTGGCAGTGCGCCGACCTTCAGCACATCCATGCTGCCCAGCGCCGCCAGGCCCACGCGCAACGCTTCGCGGCCCAGGCCATAGTGGTTGGTGGCGGGGTTTTGTTCGGCAAAGCCCGACGCGATCAGCGCCTGCAAGTAGCGGTGCACCTTGCTCGCCGGCATCTGCACATGGTCGGCCAGGCGCGACAATGACGTGGACGGCGACAGTTGTGCCAATGCCTTGAGGATATCGGTGCCCACCTCAGCCGAGCGGACTTTCTGTTTACCGGTGTCGCGGGGCTTTTCCATGGGAGAGCGAGAATCCGAAAGATAAGTGGGCGTCTTTATAGCTTGACGCTCCCTGGCGATCAAATTACGTTATGCGTAACTGGATTACGATAAAAACAACTGACCCAGAGGACGCTCCATGAACCTCGAATACCTGTCGGGCTTTGGCAACGAATTTGCCAGCGAAGCCTTGCCTGGCGCACTGCCCGTTGGCCAGAACTCGCCGCAGAAAGCGCCCTACGGGCTGTACACCGAACTGTTCTCCGGCACCGCGTTCACCATGGCGCGCAGCGAAGCGCGGCGTACCTGGCTGTACCGCATCCAGCCGTCGGCCAATCACCCGGCCTTTATCAAGCTGGAGCGGCAATTGGCCGGTGGGCCGCTGGGCGCTGTGACGCCCAACCGGTTGCGCTGGAACCCGTTGGAAGTTCCAGCTGAGCCGACCGACTTTATCGACGGGCTCGCAGGGATGGTCGCCAACGCCGGGTCGGAAAAACCCTCAGGGATCAGCATTTACCACTACCGCGCCAATCGGTCGATGGAGCGGGTGTTTTTCAACGCCGACGGCGAATGGTTGATCGTGCCCGAACAGGGCCGGTTGCGTATCGTCACTGAGCTGGGCGTACTGGAAGTCGAGCCGCTGGAAATTGTGGTGTTGCCACGAGGTCTCAAATTTCGCGTCGAACTGCTCGACGCCCAGGCACGCGGCTACGTCGCCGAAAACCACGGCGCGCCGCTGCGCCTGCCGGACCTTGGCCCGATCGGCAGCAACGGCCTGGCCAACCCGCGCGACTTCCTGACGCCGGTCGCGCACTACGAAGACCGCAAGCAACCGACCACCCTGGTGCAGAAATTCCTCGGCGAGCTGTGGGCCTGCGAGCTCGACCATTCGCCGCTCAACGTGGTCGCCTGGCACGGCAACAACGTGCCGTACAAGTACGACCTGCGCCGCTTCAACACCCTCGGCACGGTGAGCTTCGATCACCCGGACCCGTCGATCTTCACCGTCCTGACCTCGCCCACCAGCGTGCATGGCCTGGCCAACCTCGACTTCGTGATCTTCCCGCCGCGCTGGATGGTCGCCGAGAACACCTTCCGGCCACCGTGGTTCCACCGCAACCTGATGAACGAATACATGGGCCTGATCCAGGGCGCCTACGATGCCAAGGCCGAGGGTTTCCTGCCCGGTGGCGCGTCGTTGCACAGCTGCATGAGCGCCCATGGCCCGGATGGCGAAACCTGCACACGGGCGATCAATGCCGAGCTGGCACCGCACAAGATCGATAACACCATGGCCTTCATGTTCGAGACCAGCCAGGTGCTGCGTCCCACCCAGTTCGCCTTGCAATGCCCGCAATTGCAGCCTTCTTACGACGCGTGCTGGGCCGCGCTGCCCGCCACCTTCAATCCGAATCGGAGATAACCCATGACTCAACCAACGCAGACCCGCAGCTGGGTGGCCTCGGCCAACGGTCACGCGGACTTTCCCCTGCCGAACCTGCCGCTGGGTGTGTTCAGCATCAATGGCTCGGCGCCGCGCAGTGGCGTGGCGATTGGCGACGCGGTTCTCGACCTGCACGCGGCACTGGACCAGTTCGACGGTGACGCCCGGCGAGCGGTAGAAGCCACCGCCGGTGGCCAATTGAACGGCTTTTTCGAACTCGGCCGCGGCCCCCGCGTGGCTCTGCGCGAGCGCCTGCTGGAATTGCTGGCCGAAGGCAGCACGTTGCAAACTCGTGAAGCGCAGGTGTTGCACCGTGCCGCCGATTGCCAGATGCACCTGCCGGCCAGGATCAATGACTACACCGACTTCTATGTGGGCATTGAACACGCGCAGAACGTCGGCAAACTGTTCCGTCCCGACAACCCGCTATTGCCCAACTACAAGTACGTGCCGATTGGTTACCACGGCCGTGCCTCGACCATTCGCCCCTCGGGTACCGAGGTCCGTCGCCCCAAAGGCCAGACCTTGCCCGCCGGCCAGACCGAGCCGACGTTCGGCCCCTGCGCGCGCCTGGACTATGAGTTGGAACTGGGTATCTGGATCGGCCAGGGCAATGCCATGGGCGACGCGATTGCCATTGGTGACGCGGCTGAACATATTGCCGGTTTCTGCCTGCTCAACGACTGGTCGGCGCGGGATATCCAGGCCTGGGAATACCAGCCGCTCGGGCCGTTCCTGTCCAAAAGCTTCATCACCAGCATCTCGCCGTGGGTAGTCACGGCCGAAGCGCTGGAGCCATTTCGCAAGGCGCAACCGCCGCGTCCCGCAGGCGATCCGCAGCCGCTGCCGTACCTGCTGGACGTTCGCGACCAGAAGGCCGGCGCCTTCGATATCGAATTGGAAGTGCTGCTGACCACCGCGTCGATGCGTGAACAGAACCTGCCGGCCCATCGTCTGACCTTGAGCAACACCGAGCATATGTATTGGACTGTGGCGCAAATGGTGGCGCACCACAGCGTCAACGGTTGCCAATTGCAAGCCGGTGACCTGTTTGGTTCGGGGACCTTGTCGGGCCCGCAGCCGGGGCAGTTCGGCAGCCTGCTGGAAATCACCGAAGGCGGCAAAAAGCCGATTGAGTTGGCATCCGGCGAGGTGCGTAAGTTCCTCGAAGACGGTGATGAAATCATCCTGCGTGCCCGCTGCCATCGTGAAGGCTTCGCCTCCATCGGTTTCGGTGAATGCCGCGGTACCGTGGTCGCCGCGCGCTGAGAGGGCAGGGTCATGGAACTGTATACGTATTACCGTTCTACCGCGTCGTACCGGGTGCGCATCGCCCTGGCCCTCAAGGGCCTGGATTTCACTGCGGTGCCGGTCAATCTGCTGGTGCCGGCCGGCGGCGCCAATCGCCAGCCCGAGTACCTGGCGATCAATCCGCAAGGGCGCGTGCCGGCCTTGCGCAGCGATGAGGGGGCGCTGCTGATCCAGTCACAGGCGATCATCGAGTACCTGGAGGAGTGTTATCCACAGGCGCCGTTGCTTTCCAAAGACCTGGTCGTTCGAGCCCATGAACGCGCGGTGGCGTCGATTATCGCCTGCGATATCCACCCGTTGCATAACTCCAGTACCCAGAATCTGCTGCGCCAGTGGGGTCACGATGAGGAGCAATTGCTGGAGTGGATTGGGCATTGGATCAGCCAGGGCCTGGGCGCGGTGGAGCAGTTGATTGGCGACACAGGATTCTGCTTTGGCGAGCAGCCGGGCTTGGCGGATGCGTTTCTGATTCCCCAGTTGTATGCCGCCGAACGTTTCAACGTGCCGTTGGGTGCGTACCCGCGTATTGGGCGAGTGGCGGCGTTGGCGGCGCAGTGTCCGGCCTTCATGCAGGCCCATCCGGCCAACCAGCCTGACACGCCATAGGCTGCATGGGGCCAAATGTGGGAGGGGCGGTGCGACGATTCGACTTGCCCCCGATGGCGGCCTCTGGGCCGACCAGGATGTTGGATCAGACCGAGTACATATCCGTTTCTGCGGTCACGGCTGCTAATGGTTCCGCTTTTACAGCGGCTCACTTTTGAAAAGCGCAAAAGTAAGCAAAACGCTCTTGCCCCACCACTCGGCACCTCGCTTAGGCTCGGTGTGCCCGAACGCAGGCTTGAATCCGTGGGCCGCCGCCACGCGCCATCCATGGCGCGGGGCGGCTAACCCGGCGTCCTGCCGGGTTACCCACGGATTCAAGCCTGCGTTCGGCCAGCGTGGTTTAACGGGGCGCCTAAGATCAAGATCAAGAGCGGCTCGCTTCGCATCGTGGAGTGGTGGGGGGCAAGCTTTAATGCCAGTCAGTTAAGCGTACACCGCCCTCTGTAGGAGCGAGGGGGGCGCCTAGCTCTTGCTCGCGAAAAACTCACAGGCACCGCGTTCATCCAGAAAGCACGCGTTATCGTTGACGTTTTTCGCGAGCAAGCTCGCTCCTACAATCCCGGTGCAGCAGATTTTCTTTTTCTGTGGATTGCAGCGTTGTTGATTATCCAGGTGCGCTCGGAGGTGGCTTGCTTGAAGGCGTCTTAATGCACGATGGCATTGGGCGGCAGATGGCCGAGTCGCTCGGTCAGGCGCAGGCGCTGGATCGGGTCTTCGCTGAGCATCAACGCGTGTTCCAGGTCGAAGCGCTCGGCGCTCGGGCAGTCCAGGCGCTGATACAGGCTGGCGCGTGCCAGGTAATCGGCGGCGCTGGCGTTGCCCAGTTCCAGTACGCGCTCGGCATCCACCAGGGCGGCCAGCGGTTCGTCGTTGGCCAGGTAAAGTTGGCGCAGGTTACGTGACAGCCGCTGCAGGATCGAGCGGGGCTCGGCGGTGTGCAGGTGTTCGGCCTGCAGTTTGAGATTCGGGCCATATTGGCGATGCAGCATGTCGCGACAGTCATTGGGATACATGCGTCGGCCCCCGCAGGGGTCGAGCAGGTGATCGGCACCGGGCACCCGCAGCAGGAAGTGACCGGGGAAATTCACCCCGACCATGGGGATGTCCAGGCGCCGTGCCAGTTCCAGGGCGATCAGGCCCATGGCCAGGGGCTGCCCGCGCTTGCGCTGCAGCACCTTATCGAGCAAGGCGGCGGCGGGGCGCAACGGGGTGAAGTCATCCTGGGCAAACCCCAGGTCGTTCATGCGCCGCAGCAACGGTTGGCCCAGCTCATCGGCCGGCAGCACCGGCATGCCCAGGCTGACCTGCTGTTGCAACAGGCCCAGCTCCTGCAGGATCAGCAACGGCTGCACGGCGGCGTCGTGTTCGGCGGCAATCCACAGCGCAGCTTCGAACAGCGCAGGGGGTGAACGCTCCAGGCAGGCGAAAAAAGCTTGGCGGGGATTCATTGCATTCTCCGGCGGATGCTCTCGTTTTAGCCTTGCTGTGAATTTTCGTCCAGCATCTTGAGAAATATCCCACTCGCTTATGTCAAAGAACACACGAATTAGGGCGGCTTATTCCAGTGCGATCCAGCACTTTTCCGGCGCGAGCCTATACTTGTGCCACTACCAGAAGTGATTCGGGAGCACGACGATGTTTGCGCTCATGCACAGCACCCGCCTGGAATCGCTGCACCTGAGCGTCGACCCGGTGACCGGGCTGAAGGCGATCATCGCCATCCACAACAGCCGCCTGGGCCCTGCCCTGGGCGGCTGCCGCTACCTGGCCTATCCCGACGATGAAACCGCCATGGCCGACGCCGCGCGTCTGGCCCAGGGCATGAGCTACAAAGCCGCCCTGGCCGGCCTGCCGGTGGGCGGCGGCGCGGCGGTCATCCTGCGCCCGGGCCATGTGGAAAGTCGTGCCGCGCTTTTTGAAGCCTTTGGCCGCTGTGTCGAGCAACTGGGCGGGCGCTACATTACCGCCATCGACAGCGGCACTTCGGTCGCCGACATGGATTGCATCGCCCAACACACCCGCTTCGTCACCAGCACCAGCGCCGCCGGCGACCCGGCCCCCCATGCGGCCATGGGGGTGTTTGCCGGCATTCGCACCACCGCCATGGCCCGCCTGGGCAGTGATAACCTCGAAGGCCTGCGCGTGGCGGTGCAGGGCCTGGGCAATGTCGGTTATGCCCTGGCAGAACAACTGCATGCGGCGGGCGCCGAACTGCTGGTCAGCGACATTGACCACGGCAAGGTGCAACTGGCCATGGAACAACTGGGCGCCCACCCCATCGCCAACGACGCCTTGCTCAGCACCCCGTGCGACATCCTTGCCCCGTGCGGCCTGGGCGCGGTACTCAATCGCCAGAGCGTCGGCCAACTGCGCTGCGCCGCCGTGGCCGGTTCTGCCAGTGCACAGCTGACCCACCTGGACATCGCCGATCAATTGGAAGGCCGCGGCATCCTCTACGCGCCCGATTACGTGATCAATTCCGGCGGGCTGATCTACGTCGCACTCAAACACAGTGGCGCCGAGCTGCCGAGCATCACCGCGCACCTGTCCAACATCGGCAGGCGCCTCACTGAAATCTACGCCCATGCCCAGGCTGAAAAGCGCTCCCCCGCTCGAGTGGCTGACGAATTGGCCGAGCGCCTGCTGTATCCGCAGGCCAGGGATTAACCAGGCTCGCCTGCCTGAAATGATTTTTAGCGTTAGTTAAAACTCAACAATAAAAACATAAGAGGGAAGAAGTACGTACTTGTCTGTTTTATCGCGCTTGCATGAGTACAACTTTTGTTACATGTATGAAACAAACAGTAATGATAGTTTTGCAGCAGAAAAAATATTCTGTGCTTTGCGTAATTTGTAATAATTTGAAATATATACTGGTTGGACAATAAAGTCGCCCGCCATTAACTTCGCTGCGACTTCGAAATGACGGAAAGTCCTGTAAGAGATTTCTGAAAAATTTGTATGATCTCTGAAGCAAAAATTATTTGATCGAAGTGAAAATAGAACTGCCCATCCAAGTAATGCGGCAGCGGGTCTTGCGCTACTGGATAGTGTGAGCAAACGTTTTGGCCTGGTGGGACTCTTGACTGGCTTCTTGTTTGTCAACGTCGAACTTTGATAAGGAATATCAGATATGACGAACGCTTCAATTCATGGTGTCCTTCCGGTCGCCATCCTTCCGTACAACAGCGACCTTTCTCTGGATACTTCAGCCCTGCGGCTGCAGATCGAACACATTCTGCACACGGGGTGTGACGGTGTGGTCATCGGGCAAATCTCGGAAGTATCACGGTTGACCACTACCGAGCGTTTTCGCGTCGCTGAATTGATCGCCGAGCAAACGGGCGATAAAGGCCTGGCGATCATGAGCACGGGCGGCGAAAGCATCGCTCAGGCCATTGAGTATTCGCGGCAGGCCGAGCAGGCAGGTTGTGACGCATTGCTGGTGATGCACCCGTCGATGTGGGCACTTGACGATGAACAGATGTATGTCTACTTCGCCAATGTGATCGAGAGCGTCAGCGTTCCGGTGCTGGTGCACCACGCCAAATCCCTTGCAAAGCGTCCAATGTCGATTGATGTGCAGGCGCGTCTGCTCAAGACGTTCGGGGCGCAGAAAGTGCAGTTCAAACCGGAGTCGGCGCCTACCGCGCCCAAAGTATCGCTGTTGCGCGATGCCACCGGCGGCGAGGCCAGGATCTTCGAAGGCGATGGCGGCATGATGTTGGTCGATACCTATAAGCGTGGGTTGGCAGGCGTTATTCCGGCGACCGAAATCGCCGAAATTACCGTGGCCTTATGGCGCGCGCTGCAAACAGGCGATGAAAAACTCGCCAGGGCTATTGGTTATCCGTTGTCTTATTTAATGTGCCATATGATGGCGAGTATCGATTGTTACTTGCAGTTGTCAAAGCACTTGCTCAAGCGGCGTCGTTTAATGAGCAATACATTGATTCGCCCTCCGGTTGATTTTACCATGGACCCGGAAACACTTTGCGAAGTTGAAAAGGTGTATGACCAACTTCTTGAATTCGTGACCCAGTAATAAGGAAGTTACACATGAAGCGTTTTGGTTTTTCAATTGAGTTGACCAGTACCGAAGCAGTAACCCTGTATAAGACGTTACACCGCGACGTGCCGCAACAAATTGCCGGTGAGCACGGCGTGCTCAAGGAAATTGGCTTGCAGCGCATGTCAATTTATCTTTTGCCGCCCCGCACGCTGTTCATGCAGGTAGAGGCCAACGATGAGTTTGATCCGCTGCGTGACTTCAGCCGTGCCTTGTCTTTCCATCCGGCAGTGCAGGCGTGGGACGACCAGATGCATGGTGATAATCCGTTGCTCAAACGTATTGCCGGCAATCAGACAGAATTGAACTGGTGGCGCCTGGAGCAGGTGTACGACTGGAGCGTCGATGCGGCAGGTCAGCAAAAATGACCGATCGAAAACAGTCATTCGCGTTACTGGATTGCACCTTGCGCGATGGTGGGTTCCAGACCGATTGGCGGTTTTCCGATGCCATGGCTCGGCAGTACTTCGGTACTTGCCTGGCCACTGGCGTGGACATCGTCGAATTGGGTTACCTGAATCTCGATACGTTTTCGCAAAGCACTGATTACGGGTCTTATAAGGCATTGCCCGAGTCACTGACGGAGCAGCAGTGCCTGCTGATTGATCCGCATCAGATCAAAGTAGCCGTCATGATTGACGCGGGGCCAGCGCTGGAGCAATCCCCCCAGGCAATGGCCGACGTGATACTCGCCTCGGTTCGCCGCGCGCCATTTCGTATCGATATTCTGCGTATTGCGGCCAAGAGCAGCCAGTTCGATGCTTGCGTGAGATTGGCGCGGGCTTTGGAGGGCAATGAGCTGACAGTGATCCTCAACCTGATGCAGGTCGCCGAGCTATCGAGCGATCAACTGGCCGATAGGCTCAACGGCCTGGACCAGGAACCGATCGCTGCCCTGTATTTTGCCGACAGTTTTGGCCGCATGTTGCCGGAGCAGGTGCACCAGTTATTTCGCAACGCTGCCGAGCTGACAGACTTGCCGCTTGGCTTTCATGCGCATGACAACTACGGTCTGGCCGTCGCCAACACCCACGCTGCTATCCAGGCAGGGGCCCGGTATGTCGACGGTACCTTTGCCGGCATCGGCCGTGGCGCGGGTAATGCGGCGACAGAGAGCCTGGCGTTGCTCAAGCCTCAACAGCCGATGGCGCACTGCGAAGACTTTCTGGCCGAGCATATCGAACCTCTGCGGCAAGTAGCGAACTGGGGGTACTCGCCGACCTACCGTTGTCAGGCCAGGCATAACATCCACCCCACCTATGCACAGAGACTGTTCGAAGGTGCACCGTTAAGCGGTGCGCAGCGCATCGACATCGTCGGCAGAATCGCCGGGCACGCCGGATCGCACAAGTTTGATGTGAACATTCTCAACCAGTACAGGTAAGTGCGGAGTACGCGTATGACCAGGGTCACGCTTGGCGATAGGTTAGTGGGTAAGCAGTTGGTATTTTTCGATTGCGACGGCGTGTTGCTCGACTCCAATGGCGTGAAGCTGGCGGCGGTCGATTACGCACTGGCGCATTACTCGCAGAAGCTGCGCGATCGTTGCAAGGAAAGTTTCAGACTTAACTTCGGACGACCCAGACTCTGGCATTTTGAGGTCTTCCAGCAACTGATTGCGCCCGTCGGCCCCGATGCCGAGCATTTCCTGGCGACGTGCATCTCACGTTATGAAGATTATCTGCGTACCCATTACAGCGCTGCACCCTTGGTGGCCGGGGCGCAGCAGTTGCTGGCGCAACTGGCAGAGGGCAACGTGGTATGTGCGGTGGTGAGCGGTGGCAAGGAAGAGGAAATTATCCAGGCGTTGAGGGTGAGCGGTATCGATCGCTACATGGTACGAGTGATCGGCTCACCCACCTCCAAGACTGCTGCGATTCGTGCTCTGCTCGATCAATATGGGTGTGATGCTTCGCAGGCGCTCTTTCTGGGGGATGCCATTGCCGATGCCGAGGCTGCGATTACCTGCAAGGTGCCGTTTATCTTTGTCAGCGGCCATGCACTGGTCGGGCGTTCAGCCTTGAGCGCCAACTGGCCCGCCGATTACCGGGCGGGAGAGGTACCTGATTTGCAACCGGATAATCCTGTTTCACAGTTCAGCGCACGCTGTTCGAGGGTCAAGGAGGACTTTTTACAATGAAAGCAAGAGCGCCACTCACCATTGCCATCACCGGAGTAAGCCGTGGCTTGGGCAAAGCCCTGGGCCATGCGCTGGCCGCACGCGGCCACCAGGTTCATGGCTGCCAGCTTGCAGTTGACGCGCCTGTCGGCGCGGTGCAAGGCAATCCTGCGCTGTACTGCGCCTCGGTCACCGAGTCTCAGGACATGCAGCAATTCGCAGAGGCCGTATTGCGCGACGGTCCGGTTGACATCGTGGTGTGCAACGCCGGGGTGATCAGCGAACGCAAGCCGGCGTGGGAGATTGACCTGCAGGACTGGGCGCGAGTGATGGAGGTGAACGTGCTGGGGGTCGTCAATACCCTGCATGCTTTTTTGCCATCGATGCTCGACCGTCGCCAGGGCCTGTTCATCGCGATCAGTTCCGGTTGGGGGCGCTCGGCTTCGTGGGGACTGGGGCCTTACTGTGCCAGCAAATTCGCCGTCGAGGGGCTGATTGGCTCGCTTAACGCTGACTTGCCGACGGAGGTGAATGCTGTCGCGCTTGATCCGGGCAACGGCGTGAACACCCAAATGCTCTCCATCTGCCTTCCGGACGAGCATCACCAGTACATCGCTGCCGATATCTGGGCCGAACACGCCGCCTACTACATCGTTGATCATCTCTATCAGGAGAAGGTCTCGGGTAGCCAGACGGTTCCCCATCCGGGCTTATAACGAACCTTGCGACAGGAACGCATACCATGCTGAAAAATAAACGTGTTGTCGTCACCGGTGGTGGTCGTGATTTCGGCCAGGCGGTGTCGGTGTGGCTGGCCCGGGAAGGGGCTCATGTCGACTTGTGCGCGCGCCAGATGTCCAGTGCGCAGGCCACGTGTGAGCTTATTCGAGCCGAAGGGGGATCTGCGCGTGCCTACGCGTGCGACATCGCCGACCCTGCATCGGTGCGCGCCTTCGCTGCGCAAATCCTGCAGGATGAGCGGGCGGTGGACGTTCTGGTGCTGAGCGCGGCGCAGTGGCTTGAGGGGCTATTGGGAGAAGACGACAGTGACGACGACATCGCCGGCACCATCAACTCCGGTCTGACAGGCTCGATCACCCTGACCCGTGCACTGTTGCCCGGGCTGCGTCGCTCGGCGGCGGCCGACATTATGGCGATGGTCTCGGTGTGCGGCGTGCCGCAGTTTACCGACTCTATCGCCCATCCAGCCTTTTTCGCCGCCAAACACGGTATGAGTGGCTTTTGCCAGAACATGGCTCATCACCTGGCCAAGGAGCACATTCGGGTCACCGGTTTTTACCCGCCCGATTTTGAAGTGACCGGCCTGGATGAGGCGGTTGATCCTGCCAGCCCATTGCTCAACGGTCGTTCCATCTGGGAGACCATGCGCTTCGTGCTGACGCAACCGCGCAACTGCCACATCGATGCGGTGCACTTCCGGGGCCCGACTCGCGAGACGCTGCAATGATGAACAACACCACTGCACGGTGCCGGGCACCGGTCAGTTATCGGCTCTCCAGCGATGACCTGGAGCTGCGTCAGGTCATGCCGCTGAACATCGCCGATGGGTTTTTCACCGCAGGCTGCGATCCGGCAGTGTTCTTTGACAAGTGCGCGCAACACCAGGCGGTTCGCAGGCTCGCCCCTGACTTGGCGTTTGACGGTCGGCAAGTGGCATCGTTGGACCGGTTGCCGCCTGATGATGGTCGTGCGTGGGTAGTGCGCCCGGCGTTGTCGCCGAGTTCGCGCGGTTCAGCCGTGCTGCTGGGGGGGCAGTGGGCCACTGCGTCCCAGGTCGCCGCCTTGCTGGATGATGCACCGGGGCCGTTTCAGATCCATGTCCATGAACCGGGTTATCCCGTGTTCATCAATGGGGTACTCGACGCGGGTGAGTTCCACGTCACTGACGCCTGGCGCTGTCATACCCTGGATCTGGAAGGGCGCAGGCTCCTCACTGCCGTCAACAGCCTGCCTTCCGCCGTGCTGCCGGCACGGCTGGTGCCGCAGCTTGCCGCGCTGGCTAACGGGCTCGGCATGCTGCACGGCCCGTTGCACGCTGAGGTGGTGATCACGTCAACCGGCGCGCGGCTGGTGAAGCTGTCGCCGCGACTGGCCAGCACGCCGTTGCCGCAGCTTTGCCGGTTGGGCGGTTGGCCAGCCCAGGAGGATTGCTGGAAACAGTGGCCGCAGGCACTCGGGCAAGGCCCGACGCAAGGTGCAGCGGTGGCGGATTACTCTTTTGTGATTACGCGGGCCGGGCGGGTCAAGGCCTTTCTCTTTGACCGTGAAGTGCGCAGCCTGGAGAGCTTCAGCCACTATTTCGTTGCGCCGCCGGTTGGCAAGGCGGTAGCAATGACCACTGACGGCACCACCTACGGATGTACGGTTTTCTTACGCAATCATTGCCTTGAAAAGTTGACCGAGGAGATCGCCATGCTCCAGTCGCTCAACCTTACCGACGCCTTCGAGATCGATTAACCCGTCGCCGCTGCGCAGCACCCCAATAGAAATGCCCAGGGAGGTCATCACACGATCAACCTCCTGCGGCTGCGCTCAGCCTGAAATTCTGTAGACAGGGAGTTCACATGAGTTTTGCAACAGATTTGGTCATCAGCCCTTGCGAGCAAAAAATCCACGATGTGGTGGGTATCGGCTTTGGCCCTTCGAACATTTCGCTCGCCATCGCCCTTCAGGAGATGGCCCCCGAGCTGGATGTTGCTTTTTTTGACAGCGCACCTGGTTTCGGTTGGCACAAGGGCATGCTGTTCAAGAATGCAACCATGCAGGTGACGTTTCTCAAAGACCTGGTCAGCTTTCGCAACCCGCGCAGCTACTTTACGTTCGTCAATTACTTGCACAGCAAAGGCCGGATCGCCGCCTTCTGCAACAAGAAGGACTTCTTCCCCGGCCGCCTGGAGTTTCACGATTACCTGAGTTGGTGCGCGGCGGAGTTCAGCGACCAGGTGTTCTACGGTCATCAGGTGCTGAGCATCAACGAGGGCGGCGTGGACGATGACGGTTCACCTCTGTTCAGAGTCCAGATGCAGGTGGGTGATATGACGACGGCTGTGCTTGCCCGTTCGGTGGTTCATTCATTGGGCCTTGAGCCTCAATTGCCATTGGGGGTGGAGCCCGGCGAGCGGGTAACGCACGTTCATCACTTGCTGGCCCATCTTGAAAAGACTGCGTTGAATGCCGACGGCCACTGCGTCGTGGTGGGCGGTGGGCAGAGTGCCGCCGAGGCCGTTGAGTACCTGCTCGAGACGTATCCGGCCATGAACGTGACAGCCATCATGGCGCGCTATGGCTACACGCCAGCCGACGACAGCCCATTCGTGAACGAAATATTCAACGCCGACGCGGTCGACGATTTCCACGCGTCGCCCGCCCATGTACGGCAACACATACTGCGCACACATGCCTCCACCAATTACTCCGCAGTGGACATGGCCCTGATCGAAAAACTCTACCGCAACTGGTACGACGACGAAGTCAGTGGGCAGCAGCGTCTCAAGCTGGAACGCATGAGTCGTTTCCAATCGGTCCTTGTTCAGGATGCCGGTCTACAGGTGGCGTTCAACCGCCAAATGAGCAGCGATGTACAAAAGCTGCGCTGCGACTATCTGGTCTGCGCGACCGGCTTCCGTCCCCGCCGCATCGCCGACCTGTTGTGCGCATCCCTGGCTGTCCGACTGGTCCACGACGAGGGCTCGGCGCGTATTTTGCGTAACTACCGCCTGACCTTTCAGGGGGACTCGGCGCCACTGCTGTATTCCACGGGTGTTGCCGAAGACACTCATGGATTGAGCGCCACGCTCATTTCCAATATGGCCATTCGCGCCGGTGAAATCGTTGACGATCTGCGCACCACCCTGAAACGGAGGCACTATGAGCAAGCCGTTTGACGTCATCATCATTGGGGCCGGCATCATCGGCGCGACGTGCTTTTATGTAATGACCCTGGCGGGCAAACGCTGCCTGCTGCTGGATGACAAGCAGCTCAGCTGCGGTGTGACAGGTGCTTCCGGCTGCATCGTGCGGGTCACTCATGCGTCCTGGGAGGCGACCCGCGCTGCGGCGCAGGGCTATCACTTCTACCGGCAGTTGGCGCAGGACTCCGGGGGGCAAGTGCCCTTTACCGAGACGGGCTATCTGCATTTCGCCGAGCCACACGCATTGGCCGACATGCAGGGCTGGCTGGAGCGCGAAGGGGTACCGGCTCAATTGCTCGACTCCCGGGCCTTGGCTGCCCGCTACCCCGCGTTGCCGATCACCGCGCAAATGGCGCTGCACGAACCGGGCTCAGGCTACATGGAGGCCAGACCGACGTTGCAGTACCTGGTGCAATCGGCCATCGCCCAGGGTGGGGTCTACCATGACGCGGTAAAGGTTCACGCGGTACGTGTCGATGTTGCAAGCCGGCAGGCCGTTGGCGTGCTGAGCTCCAACGGCGATTACGACGGTGCGCAGGTGATTGTCGCGATGGGCAATGGTACCAGCGAGTTCCTGATTCGCCAGTTCGGTGATGCCTTTGGCCTGTGGAGTCAGCATATTCAGGTCACACGGTTCAAGGGCGCGACACCGTTACCTGAGGCGCCGTGTTTTATTGACGACATCAATCAGCTTAACGGACGACCGTGCCCCCTGACCGGCGGGCTCTACGTCGGCTACCCGACGGGTATGCGAGTGCCGGCCAGCCACAGTTACATGCCTGCTCAACTGTCCCACGCACAACTGACCCGAGAGCAGGGTCAACGGCGTTTCCCCTGGCTGCAAGACGCATCGGTGGAGGGTGCGCTGTGCCATAGCGACTGCTACAGCGAGCAACCCATCGGGTTGATTGGCAAGCAACCGGGGTTGCCGGGCGGCGTGCTGGTTGCCTCTGGTTTCAGTGGTGGCGGATTCAAAATGGCGCCCCATGTTGCCATGCAGCTCGCCCGCGTAATTTCTCAAGGATAGAGAGCAACGACCATGAAAAAGATCAATATGTTTTCCCCGGCCAAACGCTTCTACAACGTCGACTCGCGCACCGTTGACCTGCCTGGCACTGACCTTAACCTGATGGGCTGCACCCTGGGGCCTGGCGAGGAAAGCCAGCCGCACAATCACTTTGAGGATGAGTTGTTTATTTTCACCGCTGGGCATGGCGTGGTTAAAACCGTGCAGGAGACGCTTGAAGTGCGTGCGGGAGACGCCGTGCACTGCCAGCGCTTCGAACCTCATACCCTGCGTAATCTGAGCGATCAACACCCCTTGACCTTCCATTCATTGTATTGGGATGCGGGGCGCTCTAACGCGCCCGCAGCAGCGCCAGTTGTGGACACCCTGATCTACGCTACCCCGCCGACGCCGAACGGTGATTTGCACCTGGGACATCTCTCGGGGCCCTATATCGCAGGTGATGTGCTCAAGCGCGTGCTGGGCAACACCGGTGCCAGGGTTTTCTACGGCAGCGGGCGTGACGATAACCAGACGTACGTCGTAACGTGCGCAACCAAGGAAGGCATCGGTCCGGGCGCATGCGCCGACCACTACGCCCAGGCCATCCGCGAAACGTGGCAAGGTTATGGCATCGATATGGACGTGTTCATCACACCGGATACCCAAGGTGAGTACGCGGACTTCGTTCATCACTACCTGCAACGACTGCATGAGCAGGATGTTATCTATGCCAAGGACACGCCAGTGTTCGTGGATGATGCGGGAAACGCGCTGCATGAGGCGTTCATTCACGGGGGCTGCCCGCATTGTGGCGAAAGCAGTGACGGCAATGCCTGTGAGGCCTGTGGCCAGCCCAACCAGTGCACCGACCTGACCCAACCGCGCGTCAAGCGCGATGGGCATCAACCCCGATTAAAAATCGAAACACGCTTGTTCTTCCGTTTGAGTGCATTTGCCGACGAACTGCTCAAGTACATCCAGACGGCCAACATGCCTGCCCATGTCTATCAGCTTTGCCACACCATGCTGCGCCAGGGGCTGCCGGATATCTGCATCAGCCATCGCAGCGACTGGGGTATTCGCCACCGCCTGCCATCCGTACAGGATCAGGTCATCTACGTCTGGTTCGAAATGGCCTTCGGTTATCTGTGGGGCGCCAGCGACCTGCCGGTTGACGGCAGCGATCGCTTCGCACGTGCCGAGCAGTGCTATTCGGGCGCAATGGATGTAGTTCATTGTTACGGCTTCGACAATGCCTATTATCACACCTTGTTATTCCCGGCGATTTACCTGGCATTGGGCTTGACCCCCCCGCGACACCACATTGTCAACGAACTGCTTGATCTTGATGGCAGTAAGTTCTCCACCAGTCGCCGCCACTTGATCTGGGGCCGTGAGTTTTTGGCCGAAGCCGGCAGCGATTATGCGCGCATGGCGCTCATGCTCACGCGCCCTGAGGGGGTGAGAACCAATTTCACCGTCGATGAGATCAGCGAGCAGCTCAATGACCTGTTTGCGCAGAAACTGAATGGGTTGATCCAGCGCCTGGATCAGTGCATCGCCAGGCATGGCGGCAGCGTGCCTGAGCCTGGCGCCTGGCTGAGCGACCAGAAAACCTATCATGAAGAACTGTGCCAATGGATGGACGGGTATCGGCAGGCTGCCTCGATCCAGAGCTTCTCGCCCAGACGCATGGCCGAGCAGGTCGCTCATGTGATTCATCGCGCGTCGCGTTTCAGTGCCGCACAAGAGCATTTATTGAAGTCTTCGGCGCAACCGTTATCCAACCACGCGCGCACTGCACTGGCGCTGCAGGCTATGACCCTGCGCTGGCTTGCTTATGCCACTTACCCGTTGATGCCGGGTATCAGCCAGCAACTGAGCGAATGGCTCAATCTGCCTGGGCTCGAACGTGACGATGTACTGGCCGGCTCGTTCTTTGCCGGCGGTCATACCCTGGCCAGCCGGCCACCTGTGAAACTGCACAGCGTGTCGGCTCAGGCACTGGCGCGGCTTATGCCGGGGCACGTTTAGATGAGCGCAGTCATGCGCGGACAACGGGTGGGTATCGTCGGGCCTCTGACGGGCCCTCGGGCGGCGTATGGGGAGTGGCTTCGCAAGGCCGTGCAGGGTTCCTCGCTACCCCTGATATGGGCGGATGACGCGGCCGACCCCGTCGTCGCGGTAGCTGCGGCGCGCCGACTGTTGGCCGGCGGGGCAGGGGTGGTCATTGGTCATTTCAACAGTGAATGCGCCCGGTCGGCCGGGGCACTCTACCAGGCAGCCGGTGTTCCCTTGCTATTGCCCGCCGCAACGGCACCAGACCTTTGCCGTACGGTCGGTGCCTTTCGCTTGTGCGCCAGTGAATTGCAGCAAGTGACGACCATTGTCGACTACCTGGCTCAGGTTTATACGCCGGTTGAAGAAATCTGGTCGGATGGTTCGCCGTACGGCGAACGATTGGCCTTGGCCTTGCAACAGCGTCTGCTGCCGATGACGCGGCAAGGGGCAAGCCAGTCGGTATGCGCGTTGATGGGCTCGCACGTCGCGGTGGCTGCGGAAATTCGTAGAAGAGCGCGTCCGGGGACGGTTTATCTGGTGCCGGATGATTGTGTGGTCGAAGAGTTTGGCGAGCTGCTGGCGGGGACCGGCGTAATCACCCTGTGCCCCCATGCCGCGCCGGATTTTGGCGACTGCGCGCGCATGGCGCTGAGGTTTGTGGCCGCTGCCTTTGAGGAGGGCTGCGCCGTACGCGAGTACCTCGATGCACATGCGGATTTCGACCAGGGTCAGTACCGACATGCCGACTACATCATGAAGTGGCACGAATATTCCACTTTTCCTGGCCATGACAAAGGACGTCATCATCATGCAACTTGAACATTCTGGAACCTTGCGCGAGTTACCCGGCATAGGCCATGACGACATCGCACCCGGCGACATTGAGATTATGCTGTCCGCGTTCCGCCAGGCCCTGACCCAGCCCCGCGCCAAGCTGTCGGCGCCGTGTGATGCCGAGCACATTACGCAGGCGGCAGAAGAGGCGGTCGGCACCACGATTTGTGAATCAGGTATAGGCCTGGAGCCCGCGTTGGAACTCTACACCAGCTTGCTTGGCCGGCAGGGCGTGCCGACCGACCACCCGGGTTATCTGGCCTACATCGGTGCCCGTGCTACCCCCGCAGCCGCGTTGATGGACGGCTTGCTGTCCGCCAGTGGCATGATCGGCTCGGGATGGCTGGGCGGGGCGGGCTTGATCTGGGCGGAGAATCAGGCATTGCGCTGGTTGTGTCAGCTGGCCGGTTTGCCGGACGGCGCCGGAGGGTGTTTCGTCGGTGGCGGCACCGCGGGTAATTTCTCTGCGCTGGTGGCCGCCCGACATCGCTACAGAGAACGCGCGGGGCGGCATCAGGGGCTTTTAGTGGTGGGAGAGGGAGCCCATTCTTCAATTATCGTCAGCGCCCGGTTGCTCGACCTGGACGTGGTGACGGTGGCTTCGGATGAGCTGGGCCGTTTAACGGCTTTCGAACTGGCGAAGACCTTGGAACAACTGGCCGTGGAGGGGCGGCGCGACCACGTGGTCGCCGTGGTAGCAGTCGCGGGTGCGACCAATTCGGGACAGATCGATGATCTTTCCGGTATAGGGGGAATCGCCCGTCAGCATGCTATCTGGTTGCATGTGGATGCGGCCTACGGCGGTGCGTTCCTGTGTGTCCCGAGTGTGAGGGCTCAACTGGAAGGTATTGAGCAGGCCGACTCACTGATCATCGACCCACACAAGGGCCTGTTCGTACCCTACGACTGTTGTGCGCTGCTCTACGCCAAACCCGATGAGGTTACCGCAGCTTTTACTCAGGATGCTTCCTATCTGGAGCAGATCAATGAGTCCGAGCAATGCAACCCCATGCACTATGCCTTCCATCTGTCGCGTCGGGCCCGAGGCATGCCGCTGTGGTTCTCACTGGCGGTGCATGGCATCGCGGCTTACCGGCATACTCTGGAGCGCATCCTTGTGCTCAGCGCCTACCTGCGCACGCGCATCGCCAGCCATCCGAGGCTGGAGCTGATCAAGGCGTCCGGCTTGAGCGTTATCCTGTTCAAGCGCCACGGCTGGCAAGCCGACGATTATGATCGCTGGGCGCAGCGTTGCCTGCGTGACGGTGTTGCCCTGGTGGTCCCTTCTCGCTGGCAGGGGAAGACCGTGATGCGGGTATGCATCATGAACACAAGGCTGGATGAGCAGCGATGTGATGACCTACTGGCTGACCTCTGAAGAATGCGTGCTGATTTCTATCCTTCAGCATCGGCTGGAGCATTCAGCTCATTGAGCGCCATTGCGTTATTTTTGAAGGCGGCTGCGAAGATTGCGCGATTTTTTGCCATGTAGATACTTGCATCTTCCGCGTGTTTTTCGGAGAGGCCGGCGACGTTTTTCATCAATACGTCCGTCAGGGCCTCTGCCAGTTCAAGCATCTGATCGTGAGCGTCGGCAAGTTTTCGGTCCACGAACGTAGTCTCCAAATCCCGGGTACTGCGGTAAAGGGTCTCAACAGCCATTTTGGCCTCGTCGTAATATCAAGTGTTGAATGGGGTCGCCCCGGCGCTGCGGGCTTTGTGCTGTGTCCGACAAGCTACGCAATCATCGAGTCTGCGGTTCGAGCGTCCTGACCAGATAGGGCGCATCTGACATATCCAGGCATTCACGACCCTTACCTCTGGTGCATACTGTGTTTATATACAGTTAAAAGCAAGCGAAACATTTGGCGTTGGCGAGCTGATTTTCAATGTAGTCGGAAAATTGCGAGTTGCTACGCCGCAAACGCGCATTGTGGCTGAATGCCATGATCTGAGTGAATAAAGTGCCTCGTGTCACTCGGCCACCCTCTCACCTGCGGCCTCTGGCTTTTTTCCTGCATGCAGAACAACCGTCACCTCCACCCCGCATTATCCGGTCGCACCGACCTAAGGAAGCATCATCGTGAAAATCAACTGGGCCGAAAAGCTGCGCCGGCAAGTCCATGGGCTGGCCGAGTCGCTGGGCAATCTGTTTGTGGAGTCGTTCCATTACCTGGCGCTGTTCGCCATTGGTGCAGTGACCGCTTGGGCGGCGGTGATGGAATTTCTGGGGATGCTGGAGAACGGGCACATCAAGATCGATGACATCTTGCTGCTGTTCATCTACCTGGAATTGGGCGCGATGGTCGGGATTTACTTCAAGACCAACCACATGCCCGTGCGCTTCCTGATCTACGTGGCCATCACCGCGCTGACGCGGTTGCTGATCTCCAACGTGTCCCATCACAACCCGCCGGACGTGGGCATTATCTACTTGTGTGGTGGGATTCTGCTGTTGGCCTTCGCGATTCTGGTAGTGCGCTACGCGTCGTCGGCGTTTCCTTCGGTGAAAGTCGAAGGCCCACGTCGCAAGGGCGAGGCGAGCCAGGAGACCGAGAAGGGCGAGCTTTAGAGCCCGACGCTGAAAGGCAGGTGGCGGGTGGGCGGTCGCTGCAACAGCTTGTGATTGTCCCCATCCGTCATCACCGCCAGGATTTCCATGGCGCTGTGGCCCTGCTCGATGGCAATACCGAACTGGATGCTTTGCACCAGGCGCTTGAGCCGTTGCGGATCGTTGCGTTGTTCGGCGCTGATCATGCGCTTGGCCACTACGCCGCTGTCATCGGAGAGGGTGAGCATGATGCTGCCGTCCAGCCGCTGAATGCTCAGGTTGACGCGGTATTGTGGGCTGAAGGTGTCGGTGATGATCTGAAAAGGGTTGTCCATGGTGCGTTACCGCCTGATAAGAACATGCAGTCATTGACGACCGGTGTCGGGAATAGTTCGCGTTGCCTGACCACCGGCCAAAGTCCGTTTTCCTCAAAAGCTCTACAGCAAGGGGCGTGCCGTACAGGTGCCGGGAAGGTTTTTTGTAGGAGCGAGCTTGCTCGCGAAAAACTCATAGGCACTGCGTTCATTCAGAAAGCACGGGTTATCGTTGACGTTTTTCGCGAGCAAGCTCGCTCCTACAGATCGGCATCAAGGCAAGCCCCTCCCACATTTGAACGGTGTTGTCCTTGGGCGGTGACCTGTTTCAGGGCAGTATCGAGAAAATGATCGCAGACAGCGCAATCAGCACTCCACCCAGCTGACCGCCAGGCCGCCCCGTGACGTTTCTTTGTATTTGTCATGCATATCGGCGCCGGTATCGCGCATGGTGCGGATCACCCGATCGAGGGAAATGAAGTGCTTGCCGTCGCCGCGCAGGGCCATTTGGGTGGCGTTGATCGCCTTGACGGCCGCGATGGCGTTGCGCTCGATGCACGGCACCTGCACCAGGCCGCCGACGGGGTCGCAGGTCAGGCCGAGGTTGTGTTCCAGGCCGATTTCGGCGGCGTTTTCCAACTGTTCGGGGGTGGCGCCAAGGATATCCGCCAGCCCGGCGGCGGCCATGGCGCAGGCCGAGCCCACTTCGCCCTGGCAGCCGACTTCGGCGCCGGAGATCGAGGCGTTCTTCTTACAGAGGATGCCGACGGCGGCAGCGGCCAGGAAGAAATTGACCACGTCGTCGTCAGACGCGTCGGCATTGAATTTCATGTAGTAATGCAGCACGGCAGGAATGATTCCCGCCGCGCCATTGGTCGGCGCGGTGACCATGCGCCCGCCGGCGGCGTTTTCTTCGTTAACGGCGAGGGCGAACAGGTTGACCCACTCCATGGCCGACAAGGTTGACGTGATGACATTGGGCTTGCCGATTTCCAGCAGGCTGCGGTGCAATTTCGCCGCACGACGCGGGACGTCCAAACCACCGGGCAGAATGCCTTCATCGCGCAGGCCCTGTTCCACGCACGCGCGCATCACCGACCAGATATGCAGCAGGCCGCTGCGGATGGCTTCGTCGCTGCGCCAGGCGCGTTCGTTGGCCATCATCAATTCCGAAACCCGCAGGCCGTGCTTGTTGCACAAGGCCAGCAGTTCAGCGGCGCTGGAAAAGTCGTAGGGCAATTCAACGTCGCTGGTCGGCGCAATGCCCGATGCGGCTTCGGCAGCTTCGATGATGAAACCACCGCCCACCGAATAGTAGGTTTGCTCGCTCAACAGGCCGCCGTCGCCGTATGCGTGCAGGGACATGGCGTTGGGGTGGTAGGGCAGGCTTTCGTCGAGCAGCAGCAGGTCGGTGTGCCAGTCGAATGCAATGGCCTGTTGGCCGGCGAGTAACAACTGGCCGGACTCGCGCAGTTGCTGGATGCGCGCGTTGATCGAGGTGGGGTCGACCTGATCCGGCCATTCGCCCATCAAGCCCATCACACAGGCGCGGTCAGTGGCGTGGCCGACACCGGTGGCAGACAGCGAACCGTACAAGCGCACTTCGACGTGCCGGGTTTGGCTGAGCAACTGCTGGTCGGCCAGTGCCTGGGCAAAGGTCGCGGCAGCCCGCATCGGCCCGACGGTATGGGAGCTGGACGGGCCGATGCCCACCTTGAATAGATCGAAAACGCTGATAGCCATGCTAAAGCCTTACAAGCAATGGAGTGGAAGTCGCTGCCATGTTTTGTAGAGCAGGCGCAGTTGGAGCGATACTGGGCCTCTGGATTGGCACTGACCAACGAATTATCCTAAGACACCCTTTAGCAGGACTAAACGCTATGACCCGGCCCCTTCATGGCCAGACCTATTCCTGGCTGCATGTCTTTTCCTGTGCTGCGCGGCACCTTTCGTTCACCCGCTGCGCCGAAGAGCTGCACATCACGCCGGGCGCGGTGAGCCAGCAGATCCGTCAGTTGGAAGAGCGCCTGGGCTTCAGACTGTTTCACCGCCGTGCTCGGGGTGTGGAGCTGAGCGCCGAAGGGCAGCGCCTGGCGGCGGTGGTAGGGGAGGCCTATGGCAGCATCGACGCCGAATTGCAGCGTCTGGACGCCGGGATGATCAGCGGCACCTTGCGCCTGCGCTCGATTCCGTCGTTTCTCGGCAAGTGGCTGACCCCGCGCCTGCCACGCTTGCAGCAGCGCTTTCCGGACATTCAGTTGCGCATGGTTGCCGAAGACAGCAGCGTCGCGCTGCACGAGGGCGACTTCGACCTGGCCATCGACCTGAACGACGGCAGCTATCCCGGATTGTTATCCACAGCCCTGTTGGATGAGCAGATATTTCCGGTGTGCGCCCCCAGCCTGTTGCGTGGCCGGCCGCCACTGCATGGCCCGGCCGACCTTGCCCACTTTCCGCTGTTGCACGACATCACCGCTTGGCGTGGGAGCTATGAGTATGCCGAGTGGGAGTTCTACCTGAATGAAATCGGTTACCGCGATGCCGATGTGCGTCGCGGGCACACCTTCAACCGCAATCATCTGACCATCGAAGCCGCCATTGCCGGCATGGGCGTGGCCATTGCGCGGCGCACCTTGCTCAATGATGAGCTGGAACGAGGGACCCTGATCGTGCCGTTTGGCCTGGCCGTGCCCAACCATAAACGCTACGTGCTGCTGTATGCGCCGGGTGCATTGAGTCACCCCGGCGTGCGGGCGGTGCACGACTGGCTGGTGGAAGAAGCGGGGGTTTTTCGCGCGTTGCACCCGTTGGGAGCGGCGCCATTGTGAGGAAAATAGGAGGTAAGAAGTTGTAACTAACTCCCCACCCTACCAGCGTTCTTGCTCGTCGTCAGGGTTAATTTGTAATGTAGGATTTATCTTTGCAAAGGGGTTGAAATGTTTCAGCAGGTGCTCAATTGTGTAACCAAGAGGTCATGGTTTCACCACCCCGGTGTTGCAGTTTGTGATCTCTGGCGAGCTAGCTGAAATAAGGGAAGAACTATGCAAATCCAAGTCAATAGCGATAACCATATTGAAAGCAGCATCCGACTGGAGGAGTGGGTACGTACCACCATTGAGAGCACGCTCGAACGTTATGAAGAAGACCTGACCCGTGTGGAGGTCTACCTGCGGGATGAGAACGGCGACAAGCCCGGTCCCCACGATTTAAGTTGCCGCCTCGAGGCCCGGCCAAAAGGCCACCAACCGCTTTCGGTGCTGCACAAGGCCGATACGCTGGAGCAAGCGATCGATGGCGCGGCCACCAAGCTCGACCATGCGCTGGAACATCTGTTCGGCAAACTGCAAGGCAAGCCCCGCGCTGCCGGTAAAAACCAGCCGACCACCAAAGTCAATGAAGATGAGCTTGAACAGGAGTTTCTGGAAAAAGAACGGGCCGTATTCAACGGCTGATAGTTTTTTGACTCCCCATTGAAGACGGGCCTGCGCATGCAGGCCCGTTTTCGTTTAACGGCGCTGTTTGAAGAAATACCCGCTGAGCAGCGCCAGCCCGCACGCACCCAGGCCTGCAAAGAGCATGGCCCAGCCGGCACCGTTGCGCAGAGCCGCCCGGGCCTCGTTGAGCGCCAATCCCGGCGCATCCAGCTTGCCCGCCGCAAGGTGCTGGCTGAGGGCCGGCCATTCCATTGCCGTGCCCGGCGGCAGTACATCGGCCAGGTGATGGCTGATCCCCAGCAACAGCACCAGGCCCATCAGCGCGATATTGAGCGCCAGGGTGATCAGCCGGGCGCTGAAGTCGATGCCCGAGGCCATGCCCGCGCGATCAGCCGAGACGGCGCCGGTGGTGGTGTTGGTGGTTGGCGAGTTGGTCAGCGCCAGGCCGGTGCCGGCCATCACGCAACCGAGCAGTATCAGCAGGCTGTCCGGCTGTGCGGCGAGATTGGCCACGGTCATCGCCAGAAACCCCGCGCCCATGGTCGCCAGGCCCAGCGGGATGATGCGTTCGGCGCCGTAGCGCAGGGCCAGGCGTTCGGCCAGGGGCGGCACCAGTAAGGTTGGCAAGGTGTAGGCGAGCAGGGCGCCGCCGGTGGTCAGGGTGTCGTAGCCCAGACCCGCCTGGAAATACAGCGGCAGGTAGATCATGAACGGCCAGAAGCTGAAGTTCATGCCGATCGAGCCCATCAGCGCCCCGTTGAAGCGCCGGATACGGAACACCGAGAAATCGAACATCGGATGGGCACTGCGCTTTTCAACCACGACGAACAGCAGCAACGCTACCAGCGCCAGGCCCGCCCAGCCGAGCATGGCCGGTGTGGCGAAGCCGTACTCGGTGCCCTGGGTGATGAAGTAGACCAGGGCGAACACCGCCAGCGTCAGGGTCAGCATGCCGGCAATGTCCAAGCGATGGCTGGCCGGGTCGCGCGACTCCTGCACGCTGATGCGCAACAGCACCAGAGTGAACAGGCTGAGCGGTACGTGGGCGAGAAACACCCAGCGCCAATCGGCGACTGCCAGGATCAGCGCACCGACCATCGGCCCGAACCCCAGGCCCACGCCGGCAATCACGCCCCAGATCGCGAAGGCCCGGGCACGTGCGGCCGGTTCACGAAACAAGTGCGACAAAATCGCGAACTGACAGATCATCATCGCGCCGGCGCCGATGCCCTGGACGAAGCGCGCTACGATCAGCATGGTCGCGTCGGTGGCCAGCCCGCAAGCCAGTGAAGCCAGGCCGAACAGCCACAGGCACAGTACCAGCACGCGTCGACGGCCAAAGCGATCGGCCAGGGTGCCCGCTGCCATCAGTACGCTGGTGCAGGCCAGGGTGTAGGCGTTCATGATCCACTGGGCGTCTTGAAATCCTGTGCCCAATTCGCGTTCGAGGGTGGGCAGGATGACCGGTACGCTGGAGATTTCCAGGCCGAACATCAGGGCCACCAGGCACACGGCGGTGAGCGCCAGGCCGTTTCTGGTGGTATGCGCGGGGCTTAAGGCCGTTAGAGCGGCGGCGGGTGGCATACGCAGTTCCTTAAGAGAGAGGGAGGGATTATTCTCTCGGGAATTGGGTTCTTTATTTGCGATAACTTTTCCCTTGATAGGGGAGTCAAAGGCGACAATCTACGATGTCTACCCCACGTTTCGATGGTGTCGAGCTGTTTCTGCAAATCGTCGAGAGCGGCAGCCTGAGCGCGGCCGCCGAGCGGCTGAACCTCACGCGCTCGGCGGTGGGCAAGGGCCTGGCGCGGCTTGAAGCGCGCCTGGGCACCTGCCTGTTGCAACGCTCCACGCGCCGCCAGCGTCTGACCGAGGATGGGCAGGCCTACTACGAGCACTGTCTGCGCGCGCTGGCGGAGCTGGAGGCGGCCGAGTCCGTGCTGGAAAGCGGCCGTCAGCAGCCACGCGGGCGCTTGCGCGCGAGTTTGCCGCTGGCGTTTGGTCACCACTATGCCGCGCCTGCCCTGTGGGGCTTGATGGCGCGTTATCCGGACCTTGAGATCGACATTTGCTTCTCAGACCGCATGATCGATCTGACGCAGGAAGGCTTCGATATTGCCGTGCGTATCGGCCCGTTGCCGGATACCGACCGCCTGAGTGCGCGGCGTCTGGGGGAGCAGGTCATGGGCCTGGCGGCGTCACCGGCGTATCTGCAACGCAGGGGGCGAATTGAACATATCGAGGAATTGGCGGCTCATCGCGGCATTGCTTACCGCAGCAATAACGTCCATCGCTCGCGGCTGGTCACGCCCCTGGTGTTGGACGACCTCCAGGCTGTGGCCGATGCGACGATTGCAGGCGTGGGCCTGGCCTGGTTACCGAGTTGGTTGATTGCCCACTACGCGCTACGCGGGCAACTGGAGGCGGTACTGCCCGACTATCGCGAGCAGCCGGCCCCCATCCATGTGATCTGGCCGACGGCGCCGCACATGCCGGCCAAGACACGGTGCGCCATTGATGCGCTGGTCGCGGCCACCCCAAGTTGCCTGGGGGGCAGTTAGAACCCGAATCCGGAACACACTTAGGATCAAATGTGGGAGGGGGCTTGCCCCCCGATGCAGTGCTTCAGTCAACAGATACAGTGACTGACATACCGCAATCGGGGGCAAGCCCCCTCCCACATTTGGATGTGTTGTGGCCTGCAAATTGAAGGCAGACAGTCAGAACGCGATAGACGTCTGCACATACACCGTGCGCGGTTCACCCACGTATTTGCCCTTGTTGTTATCGTCGAACGAGCGCGTGTAGTACTGCTTGTTGAAGATGTTCTTCACCCCGACCGCCACATTCAAGTCCGACAGCTGCGGGCCGAAGTCATACGCTGCGCGGCTGCTGAACAGCATGTAGCCGGGGATGCGTCCGTTGGCGCCGTCGGCGCTTTCGGCCTGGGTGTTGGCGTTGTCGGCGAACTGGCTGCTCTGGTAGCTGCTGTCCAGGTTGAGCTTCCACGGGCCTTCGGTGTACCCCACGCCGAGGGTGCCTTTGTGTTTGGACGAGAAGGGCACGCGATTGCCTTTGTTCGGGCCGTCTTCACGGATGGTCGCGTCGACATACGCATAGCTGGCGTACACATCGAAGCCGGCCAGCGCCGGGCTCACGCCGTCGAGGGCGTAGTTGATGCTCGACTCGATGCCCTGGTGCCGCGTTTCACCGCGGGCGATCACGGTGTCGTTGGTCTGGTTGCTGTCGTACTGGTTGTCGAAATTGATCAGGAACGCACCGATTTCCGCGCGCAGGCTGCCGTTGTCATAGCGCGTGCCGAGCTCCCAGGTGCGGGCTTTTTCCGGCTTCACTTCGCCGCTGTTCACGCGGTTGGGCATCTGGCTGTACTGCACGCTGCCGAACGAGCCTTCAGTGTTGGCGTAGAGGTTCCAGTCGTCGGTGAGGTGATAGAGCACGTTCAACGCCGGCAGCGCGGTGTTGTAGTCGCCTTTGTATTTGACGTTGCTCAGGTTGTTGGTCTGTTGGGACTCGATCATTTCGTAGCGGATGCCCGGCGTGAGGGTCCACTTGCCGATATCGATACGGTCGTCGATGAAGAACGCATTGGCTTCGGTGCCGCCACGGGTGTCGCGGTCGTTACGGCTGTCGGTGGTCGGCAGTTGCTGATTGGCGGCAATCGGCGTGCGGTAGCGCAACTCGTGGCCGGCTTCGTTGATGTAGCGGTAGCCGACGCCGACTTCGTGGCTGGTGGGGCCGAGGTCGAAGCCTTGGGCGAAGCGGGTTTCCAGGCCGCGTACCCAATACTCGCGGGGGGACAGCGAGAGGAAGTTGCCTTGATCGAGGTAACCGCTGCGCAGGGTTTTGGTGAAGAAACTGTTGACCGTGAATTCACGGCGATCCTGCTCGTAGCGGTAGCCGACGTTGAACATCGTGCGCCGGCCCCAGAACTTGTCGTAGGGGCGGGTCGACTGGTACGGGTCGGCCTTGTAGTCCTTGACGTTCAAGCCCCCAGGCATATCGGCCTCGCCGTCGTAGTACTGCGCCATGGCGTTGAAGCTGTTGGCGTCATCCAGCTGGTATTTACCCTTGAGGATCAGGTCATCGATGCGCGTGTCGCTGTTTTCACGCCAGTCGCCGCCACGGGTGCCGGAGTACAGGAGTGCGCCGCCCAGGCCATTGTCGGCGGTGCCGCCGGCCAGCAGGTTGCCGGTGGTCTTGAAGCCGTCGTGGCTGGAGGACGGGCTGGTTTCGGTCTGCAGGCCGCCTTTGACGGTGGGCGCATCCGGAATCGCGCGGGTCACGAAGTTGACGATGCCACCGACGTTCTGCGGGCCGTAGCGCACCGCGCCGCCGCCGCGCACCACGTCCACCGCGTCCATGTTGCCCATGCTGATCGGTGCAAATGAAAGTTGCGGCTGGCCATAGGGGGCGAAGGGCACGGGAATGCCGTCCATCAACACCGTGGAGCGTGATGCCAGCCGTGGGTTGAGCCCGCGAATGCCGAAGTTCATTGCCATGTCATGGCTGCCGGTGCCGTTGTTGTCCGGGGCATTGACGCCGGGGATGCGATTGAGCACGTCGCGGGCCTGGGTTGCGCCCTGGCGTTCGAATTCGTCACGGCGGATGACGTCACGGGCGCCGGGATGCTCGAACACGTTGGTCTGCGCCGCGTCACCGAGCCAGTCGCCGACCACGTTGGAGGTTTGCAACTCGAGGGTGGCCGGGGCGCCGGCCGGTTGCAGGCTGTAGGCGTTGTCACCCTCGGCGCGGGCTTGCAGGCCACTGCCTTCCAACAGTTTATCCAGGCCTTCGGCGGTGCTGTAGTTGCCCGTCAAGCCGGGGCTTTGCCGACCGGCGGTGACCTCGGAACCGAAGGACACCAGCACCCCGGCTTCACGGCCGAACTGGTTCAGGGCCGCTTCCAGACTCGTCGGCGCGATGTGATAGGCCTTGGTGTCGGCCGCCATCGCCGGGGGCAGCGCGGCCAGGCTGAGGCTGGCGCCGAGCAGGAGTTGGCGCAGGGTACGGGCAAGAAGCGTCGGTTGCAGGGGCATGAAGGGTGGTCCTGAGAAGGAAGGATCAAGGGGGCTTTCCTTCTCTGTCACGCGAAGTAGGGAAAACGGCTCAGCGGTTTTCAAAAAACTTCACGCACGCGCCTGCACTGTCACCCAGTAGCGGGTAAAGCGTCGCACTTTGACCGGCAGGCTGACTTCCAGCAGATCGAGAATGCGTTCGCTGTCATCCAGCGGATAACTGCCGGACAGGAGCAGGTTTGCCACCTGCGGGTCGCAGTTGAGCTGGCCCCGGCGATAGCGCCCGAGTTCGCCGAGGAAGTCTTCCAGGCGCATATGCGCGGCCACCAGCATGCCGTCAGCCCAGGCGCCGCTGTTGGCGTCGATAGCGCGCGGACTGTCCCAGCCCTTGCGGGTGTAATTGACTTGGTGCGCGGCGTCCACCCTCAGCGGCAGGCCGCTGTAGTGGTTGGGCATCACGTCGACACGGCCATCGAGCACCGCCAATTGGGTATGGTCATTGAACTGCCGCACGTTCAAGCGCGCCGCCTGGCTGCTGAGCAAGCCCTGGCCGGTCAGCACGCGCAGCGGCGTGGCACCTGCGCGGGCGGTCAGCAGGATTTCACCTTCGAGCAGGCGGATCAGGCGCTGGTGGCCATCGAAATGCACATCCACCGCACTGCCGGTGTTGAGCTGCAACTGGCTGCCGTCGGCCAACTGCACGCGGCGACGCTGGCCGACAGGGCTGCGGTAGTCCGCCGTCAACGGCGGCAAAATGTGTTGCTGGCGCAGGCTCCAGGCTGCCGCCGAACCGGCGCCGAGGATCAACAGCAGCTTCAGCGCCTGGCGCCGGCTGGTGGAGGTCGGTGCATTCAACGCCGCGTGCGCCAGCGGCGAAGGCAGGCCACGCAGGCGCTGGTTGACGCGCTGGATCTGGTCCCACGCACGCTGATGTTCGCTATGCGCCTCCAGCCATTGCTGCCAGGCCGCCTGCTGGCGCGGGTCGAGCGCGCCTTGCTGCATTTGCAGCAACCAGTGCACGGCCTGTTCGGCAACCTGGGTCGAGACATTCATAGGGCGAAGTAGCAGCGCAGGGCGGCTTTATGCAGGTGGCGCTTGACCGTGGCAATGGAAATGCCCAGTTGCGCGCCGATCTGCGCGTAGGTCAGGCCATCGAGCTGGGCCAGCAGGAACGCGCGTTTGACCTGCACCGGCAGGCCGTCGAGCAGTTGGTCAAGTTCCACCAGGGTTTGCAGGATGATTGCGCGGTCTTCTTCCGACGGCGCGACGTGCTCCGGCATTTGCGCCAGGGCGTCGAGGTAGGCGCGTTCCAGGTCCTGGCGACGGTAGTAGTTGAACAGTACGCGTTTGGCGACCGTGGTGAGAAAGGCGCGCGGTTCGATCAGCGTGGGCGCTTCCCGCGCGCTGAGCACGCGGATGAAGGTATCGTGCGCCAGGTCGGCGGCGCTTTGCGGGCAGCCGAGCTTGCGTCGCAACCAGCCGGTGAGCCAGTGGTGATGGTCGTTGTACAGAACTTCGACGGTGTTGGACGGCGGCAACGTGATCACTCCATCAGCATCGGCATGCTTTAGAGAACAAGAATTGTTCGCATTGTAGGGCCGCAAACACGGTTCGGCAATCGACCCGAGCAGGTGATTCATCCGTTCTCTTTTGCTTATGAGAATATTTATCATTAATATTGCGCGCTGATGAACTTGGCGCCTGCCGCATGAAAAGCAAAACCTCACTGCCCGCCTCTTATCGCCTCGCCGTCACTTCGCGCGTACTGGCGGCTGTGGTCGGTGGATATCTGATGGCCTCGCTGGCCGCGATCTGCCTTGCGCTGTGGCTGCCGACGACGCGCGCCGACGCGGTGATTGTCGGCATGATGAGTTCATTCGTGTTCTACCTGCTGGCGGTGCTCTGGTGTTTCGCCTGCCGCACCGCGTGGCGTGCGTGGGCCGGGGTGATGCTGCCCAGCGCGCTGCTCGCGACCCTGGCGGGCATTGGGTTCTGGGTGGTGCGCACATGAAAGAGGGTTTTCGCCAGGCCATGGCCTGGCTGCACACCTGGGCCGGATTGATTTTCGGCTGGCTGCTGTTTGCGATTTTTCTGACCGGCACCCTGGCCTATTTCAAGGATGAAATAACCCACTGGATGCAGCCCGAAGTCCAGGCCCATCCGGTGGACGACGCACGCAGCCTCGCCGTAGCGCAAGACTACCTGCAGCAACAGGCGCCCACGGCCGCGCGCTGGTTCATTACCTTGCCCAACAGCCGCGACCCCGGCCTGTCGGTGATGTGGCAGGACAAGGTCGACCCCGGCAAGCGCGGCAACTTCATCCAGAAAGTCCTCGACCCGGTCAGCGGCCAAGCGGTGCAGGCCCGCGAAAGCATGGGCGGTGAATTCTTCTACCGCTTCCACTTCCAACTGCAGATGCCCTACCCATGGGGCCGCTGGCTTTCGACCCTTGCCGCCATGGTGATGTTTGTCGCGCTGATCACCGGCATCATTACCCACAAGAAAATCTTCAAGGACTTCTTCACCTTCCGCCCGCGCAAGGGCCAGCGCTCCTGGCTGGACGGGCACAACGCGGTGGGCGTGCTGGTGCTGCCGTTTCACCTGATGATCACCTATAGCAGCCTGGTGATTTTCATGAGCATGGTCATGCCGGCGCCGATCGTGGCCTCCTATGGCAATGACAGCCGTGCCTTCTTCAATGAAGTGTTTCCCAGTTCCGATAATGCCCCGGCACTCGGCCAGCCGGGTAGGTTGCTGCCGTTGTGGCCGATGTACCAGCAGGCGCAGCAACAGTGGGCGGGGGGGCATGTCGGGCGCCTGGCGGTGAATAACCCGAGCGACGTCAACGCCTCGGTGAATGTATTTCGCGCCGGCTCCGACAGCGTAGTGCAAGATTTTGGCAGCACCGTTTCCTTCAACGGCACCACGGGCGAGTTGCTGCGGGTCAGTGGTGAACCGTCCTTGCCATCGGTCATCGGTGGCAGTTTCTACGGCTTGCACATGGGCCATTTCGCCGGCCCGGTGCTGCGGTGGTTGTATTTCATCTGCGGCCTGGCAGGCACGGCGATGATCGGCACAGGCCTGGTGATATGGCTGGGCAAACGTCAGCTCAAGCACGCCAAAACCGGTGTAATGCCCTTTGAACTGCGGTTGGTGGAGGTGCTGAACATCGCCAGCATGTCGGGGCTGATGATCGCCATAGCGACGTTTTTCTGGGCCAATCGACTGCTGCCGGTGAGTATGGCCGAACGTTCCGACTGGGAAGTGCAGAGCTTCTTTATCGCCTGGGGCCTGAGCCTGGTGCATGCCGCGTTGCGGCGCGGTCGCCAGGGCTGGGTCGAGCAGTTGAGCCTGGGCGCGTTGCTGTTTGTGGCCATCCCGTTGATTAATGCCCTGACTACGCCGTATCACTTGGGCACTTCGCTGATGAGCCGCGACTGGGCCATAGCCGGCTTCGACCTGACATGCCTGGCCAGCGGCCTGTTCCTGGGATGGGCCGCCTGGAAGATGCAGCGTCGCGCCGCGTTGCAGCCCAAGGCAGAGCACGCGCGTGCATTGGCGTTCAAGCAGGAGGCCGGCTGAATGTTGCTCGCGCTGCTGCTGTGCTACGCCGGGTTTACCGCGCTGTGCCTGGCCACCGATCGTCATCACGGCGAGTTGCTGCGCAGCAAACCCACGCCTGCACGGCGCCTGGGCTTGCGTGCGCTCGGCTGGTTGCTGCTGACCCTGTCGATCTGGCCGGCGGTGGCCGTCACCGGTTGGGGTCAGGGCCTGGTGGAGTGGTGCGCGGTGCTCATGCTCAGCGCCCTGCTTTTGGTGCTGCTGTTGCCGTACCGGCCACGGCTGGCTTTGATCCTCGCGGGCGTCGGCGTGCTGGCCAGCCCGGTCGCGGCGTTTGGCCTTTTCTGAGTTGCTCATGATGATCAGCCCGCCGCCCAAGCAACAGGACAGCGCGCACCCGGACGCGGCCGGGGGGCGTGCGCATTTCCTGCAGGTGTTCCTGTCCCAGCGTTCACAGATGGAGGCCTTGGTCAGCCGCCGTGTCGGTTGCCGCGCCACGGCGGCTGATCTGGTGCAGGACCTGTTCCTGCGCTTCTGGCGCCGCCCGCTGGTGCAGGTCGAAGAACTCAGCACCTACCTGCTGCGCTGCGCCGGCAATATCGCCATCGACCATTTGCGCAGCGAAGGCGCCCGCGTGCGCAGCAACGAGGGCTGGTTGCCGGAGCAGCAGGACAACCAGGGCTGCGAACCCCAGGCGGCCCTCGAAGCGGGCAATGACCTGCGGCATGTCGAAGCCGCCTTGCGCAGCCTGCCCGAGCGCACCCGGCAGATTTTCCTGCTCAACCGCATTCACGGGCGCAAATACGCAGAGATCGCCAAGGCCATGGGCCTGTCCCAAAGCGCGGTGGAAAAACACATGATGCGAGCCCTGCAAGCGTGCAAGGCGAGCCTGCGCGAACCGTCAGTCCCACGTACGCCAGGGAAAGCATCGTGAACGTCACTCCCACGCCCGCCCAGGAACAGGCCGCGCTCGACTGGCTGAGCCGGCTGCACGACCAGCCCGGCAGCGGCGATCAAGCCTCCTTCAGCCGATGGCTGCGCGCCGACCCCGCCCATATCGAAGCCTACGCCCAGGCCCAGGTGCTGTGGGAGCTGAGCGAGGTGCCGGCACGCACCCTGGCCGACGAAGACGCACAGGCCTTGCAGGGTTACCTCGATGCGATGCGCCGTTCCGGGCGCTCGCGCCTGGTGCGTGGGGCCGGTGCCCTGGCCATGGCGGCCTGTTTGTTGTTGATGGTGTCGATGGGCGCCGGTTGGCAGCCGTCGCGTTGGGTCGATGACCTGGGCGCCGATTACGTGACGGCGCCAGGGCAGGTGAGGACCGTCACCCTGGCCGATCAGTCCCGCGTCACCCTCGACGCCGACAGCGCGATTGCGGTGGATTTCAGTCACGGCGAGCGGCATATCCAATTACGTCGCGGGGCCGGTTTTTTCCGCGTTGTCCACACCGGCCAGCCCTTCGTGGTCGAGGCGGGCGCTGGAGAAACGCGGGTGCTGGGCACACAGTTCGAAGTGCGCCTGCAACCGGCAGGGGCCCAGGTGACCGTGCTGTCGGGCCGGGTTGGCGTAACGCCGTCCGCACAGGCACCGCAGCAAATTCTGACGGCAGGCCAGCAAGTGGCCTACGCCGACGGTGTAGCCGAGCCGCTGCACTCGGTGGACAGCGAATCACGCCTGGCCTGGCGCGACGGTTGGCTCAACTACTACAAGGCGCCGCTGGCCGAGGTGATCGGGGACCTCAAACGTTACTACCCGGGCCGCATCCTCCTGCTCAATGCCGAGATGGGCGCCAGGCGCGTCAGCGGCAGCTTTCCGAGCGACGACCCTGTCGCCGTGTTGAAGGCCTTGCAAGCGGTCCTCGGCTTCGAGCAACACACGCTGCTGGGGCGGGTGATTGTGTTGCGCTAGGCGCACGGGGCCGTTCAACTCGCACGATCAACGGCCTGCCACCGATTGCGGTGTATCAGCTACAGATAGGCTGACTGACACACTGCTATCGAGGATAGGTATCTACACCACTCTGTAACCCCCAAACGTAACCACGATGCGAAGCGAGCCGCTCTTGATCTTGCTCTGCTTTTGATCCTAGGCGCCCCGTTAAACCACGCTGGCCGAACGCAGGCTTGAATCCGTGGGTAACCCGGCAGGACGCCGGGTTAGCCGCCCCGCGCCATGGATGGCGCGTGGCGGCGGCCCACGGATTCAAGCCGGAGAGAGGGCACACCGAGCCTAAGCGAGGTGCCGAGTGGTGGGGCAAGAGCCCTTTGGTTACTTTGGGGCTTTTCCAAAGTGACCCGCCGTCAGGGCGGAACCCTAAGTGGCCGTTACCGCAGAAACGGATATGTACGCGATCTGATCCAACATCCTGATCGGCCCTGAGGCCGCCATCGGGGGCAAGCCCCCTCCCACATTTGATCTGCGGTGTTTTCGAGGACCGGGTTATTTCAGGGCAGCCATGATGGCATCCGGGTTGTAGTCGCGAATCAACGTGCCATTGACATCCACAAACGGAATCCCGCCGCCACTCAACGCTTCATACGCCTTACGCGCCTGGGCATCCTTCTCGATATCGAAAGCCTGGTAAGGAACACCCTTCTGGTCCAGAAAGCGCCGGATCTGCTTGCAGTAGCCACACCACTCGGTGGCGTAAAGCACCACACGCGCCGAGCTGCGTACCTGCTCGGACACCACCTGCGACGGGTTGAACAGCCGCTCGACCTTGCCCCAGTTCTGAATCACCACCACCACCAGCAACACCAGCAGGACTTTCTTCAAGACCCCGCCAAGCATCAGTTACGGCGCTTGAGCTGGTCGGTCAGTTGGGTCGGCAGGCCCTTGATGATCAAGGTGCCGGCGGCTTCGTCGTATTCAATCTTGTCGCCCAGCAGGTGCGCTTCAAAGCTGATGGACAAGCCTTCGGCGCGGCCGGTGAAGCGGCGGAACTGGTTGAGGGTGCGTTTGTCGGCAGGAATTTCCGGCGACAGGCCATAGTCCTTGTTGCGAATATGGTCGTAGAACGCTTTAGGCCGCTCTTCATCGATCAGACCGGACAGTTCTTCCAGGCCCATCGGCTCGCCGAGCTTGGCCTGGCTGCTGGCGTAGTCCACCAGGGTCTTGGTTTTCTCGCGCGCCGACTCGTCCGGCAGGTCCTCGCTTTCAACGAAGTCACTGAACGCCTTGAGCAGGGTGCGGGTTTCGCCCGGGCCGTCGACGCCTTCCTGGCAGCCGATAAAGTCGCGGAAGTATTCCGAGACCTTCTTGCCGTTCTTGCCCTTGATAAACGAGATGTACTGTTTGGACTGCTTGTTGTTCTGCCACTCGGACACGTTGATCCGCGCGGCCAGGTGCAGCTGGCCCAGGTCCAGGTGACGTGAGGGCGTCACGTCCAGCTCGTCGGTCACCGCCACGCCTTCGCTGTGGTGCAGCAGGGCGATGGCCAGGTAGTCGGTCATGCCTTGCTGGTAGTGGGCGAACAGCACGTGACCGCCGGTCGACAGGTTGGACTCCTCCATCAGCTTCTGCAGATGTTCCACTGCGGTACGGCTGAAGGTGGTGAAATCCTGACCACCGTCAAAGTATTCCTTCAACCAGCCGCTGAACGGGTGCGCGCCGGACTCGGCATGGAAGAAACCCCAGGCCTTGCCCTGTTTGGCGTTGTAGCTCTCGTTGAGGTCGGCAAGCATGTTCTCGATGGCGGCCGACTCGGACAGCTCCGAATCACGGGCATGCAGAACTGCGGGTGTGCCGTCGGGTTTTTTGTCGATCAGGTGGACGATGCAATGACGGATCGGCATAGGCTTCTCGGCTGGTTGAAGGGGAGCGTTGAGCCTCCCGCAAAAAGTTGCCCAGTGTACCGCACCCGTTGGTCAAGACGCGCCTGGAGGGGCGGTTTGGATGTTCTCCCACCGTGCATATGGGGTTTTTTCACGCTTTAGAGCGATAAAGCTGACCAAATGGGTATGTTGAGGCGGATATTTCCCCGTCTCTGTGCTAGTTTTGCCCCGTCTTACGCCAAGTCTCGGCGTTAAGCGTGCATTCAGCATTTGTCAGGTCGAACCAATCCCCGTTTCAAGCATCTATAACCCCGTTCTCCAAAGGTTATAGCCGGGGCGCCAGGCCGACACGGTCGGGCTCGACGGCTGACACTGCACTCTGCAATCCATATGAATTTGATAGGGAAGGAACACCACAATGGCTTTGACTAAAGACCAACTGATCGCTGATATCGCTGAAGCTATCGACGCGCCGAAAACCACCGCGCGCGCAGCGCTGGACCAACTGGGCCAGATCGTTGCCGATCAGCTGGAAAACGGCGGCGAAATCACTCTGCCAGGTATCGGCAAGCTGAAAGTGACCGAGCGTCCTGCCCGTACCGGCCGTAACCCTTCGACTGGCGCTGCCATCGAAATCGCTGCCAAGAAAGTTATCAAGCTGGTTGTGGCCAAAGGCCTGACCGACGCTGTTAACAAGTAAGACGCCGTAAAAAAACCGTGCTCCGGAGTGATCCGGGCACGGTTTTTTGTTGCCTGCGATTTTGTTTGCAACGGTAGGAGCGAGCTTGCTCGCGAAAGACGTTAACGATAACGCGCCCGTCCTGGTTGAACGCGGCGCCTTGGCGTTTTTCGCGAGCAAGCTCGCTCCTACAGGTGGGCGTCAGCGCACCCAGCGCTGGCGCCAGATCTGCTGTTCGTTCTTGGTCTGGAAGGTCCAGGCGACGAAGCGGCTCTGCTTTTGCCCCTGAGACATTTCCACCACCTGGCTTTCCAGCACGCCGGCCTTTTTCAACGCCGTCTCGATCGCGGGCAGGTTTGACGCTTTTGACACCAGTGTGCTGAACCACAGCACCTTGTGGGCAAAATGCGCGCTTTCGGCGATCAATTGCGTCACGAAACGCGCTTCGCCGCCCTCACACCACAGTTCGGCCGATTGGCCGCCGAAGTTCAGCACCGGCAACTTGCGCTTGGGGTCGGCTTTGCCCAGTGCACGCCACTTGCGCTCGCTGCCTTTGGTCGCTTCGTCCATGGACGCGTGGAACGGCGGGTTGCACATGGTCAGGTCAAAGCGTTCGGCAGGCTCCAGCAGGCCCAGCAGGATGTGCTTGGGGTTGGGTTGCTGGCGCAACTCGATGACTTTGCTCAAGTCGTTGGACTGCACGATGGCCTTGGCAGCCGCCACGGCGATAGGGTCGACCTCCGAGCCGAGGAAGTTCCAGCGGTACTCCATGTAGCCAATCAGCGGGTAGACGCAGTTGGCGCCCATGCCGATATCCAGCACCTTGACGATGGAACCGCGCGGAATCTTGCCGTCGTTGACGCTGGCCAGCAGGTCGGCAAGGAAGTGCACGTAGTCGGCGCGCCCGGGCACCGGCGGGCACAGGTAATCGGCCGGGATGTCCCAATGCTGGATGCCATAGAACGACTTGAGCAACGCTCGGTTGAACACCCGCACCGCATCCGGGCTGGCGAAGTCGATGCTCTCTTTGCCATAGGGATTGATGATCACGAATTGCGCCAGTTCCGGCGTGGTCTTGATCAACGCCTGGAAGTCGTAACGGCCTGTGTGGCGGTTGCGCGGGTGCAGGGTAGCCTCTTTGCGTGGCGCGACGGGTTTGGCCGTGGCGGCGGTTTTAGGCTTCTTGCGCGGTGGTTTGGGTGTGCTGGGGGCGGTCATGTTGATTCTGGTGTTGGCTCAAAGTGGCGGCCATTGTCACACATCCTGAGCCCAACTCGTTCAAATGTGGGAGGGGGCTAGCCCTTTGTAGGAGCGAGCTTGCTCGCGAAGAACTCCCAGGCACCGCGTTTATTCAGAAAATACGCGTTATCGTTGACGTTTTTCGCGAGCAAGCTCGCTCCTACAGACAGCCACATTGACCGCGTGCGCAGGAGCTCCAGCCAAAAAAAAGAGACCCGAAGGTCTCTTTTTTACGCGACTCAAGCCTTACAGGCTGGAAATCCGCGCATGTTGCTCCGCCAACTTGCCCAAGGCCTGTTCAGCCTCGGCCAACTTGGCGCGTTCTTTCTCGATCACTTCCGCCGGCGCCTTGTCGACGAATGCCGCGTTGGACAGCTTGCCGCCCACGCGTTGCACTTCGCCTTGCAGGCGCGCGATTTCCTTGTCGAGACGGGCCAGTTCCGCGCCCTTGTCGATCAGGCCGGCCATCGGCACCAGCACTTCCATATCACCGACCAGCGCAGTGGCCGACAGCGGTGCTTCGGCGCCATCGGCCAATACGGTGATGGACTCCAGCTTGGCCAGCTTCTTGAGCAGCGCATCGTTTTCGCTGAGGCGACGCTGGTCTTCGGCACTGGCGTTCTTGACGAACACGGCCAGCGGCTTGCCCGGACCGATGTTCATCTCGGCGCGGATGTTGCGCGTGCCGAGCATCAGGGTCTTGAGCCATTCGATATCGCTTTCGGCGGCCTCATCGATACGGGCTTCATTGGCCACCGGCCAGGGCTGCAGCATGATGGTCTTGCCTTCGACACCGGCCAGCGGCGCCAGGCGCTGCCAGATTTCTTCGGTGATGAACGGCATGAACGGGTGTGCCAGGCGCAGCGCCACTTCCAGTACGCGCACCAGGGTGCGACGGGTGCCGCGCTGGCGTTCGACCGGCGCGTTTTCGTCCCACAGCACCGGCTTGGACAGTTCCAGGTACCAGTCGCAATACTGGTTCCAGATGAACTCGTACAAGGCCTGGGCGGCCAGGTCGAAACGGAACTGGTCGAGCTGGCGGGTCACTTCGGCTTCGGTGCGCTGCAACTGCGAAATGATCCAGCGGTCGGCCAGGCTCAGTTCGAAGGCTTCGCCGTTCTGGCCGCAGTCTTCGCCTTTATCCAGCACGTAGCGCGCGGCGTTCCAGATCTTGTTGCAGAAGTTGCGATAGCCTTCAACGCGGCCCATGTCGAACTTGATGTCGCGACCGGTGGAGGCCAGCGAGCAGAAGGTGAAGCGCAGAGCGTCGGTGCCGTAGCTGGCGATGCCGTCGGCGAACTCGTCGCGGGTCTGCTTCTCGATCTTTTTCGCCAGTTTGGGCTGCATCAGGGCCGAGGTGCGTTTCTGCACCAGGGTTTCCAGGTCGATGCCGTCGATGATGTCCAGCGGGTCCAGGACGTTGCCCTTGGACTTGGACATTTTCTGGCCCTGGCCATCGCGAACCAGGCCGTGCACGTACACGGTCTTGAACGGTACCTGCGGGGTGCCGTCTTCGTTCTTCACCAAATGCATGGTGAGCATGATCATCCGGGCAACCCAGAAGAAAATGATGTCGAAGCCGGTGACCAGCACGTCGGTGGAGTGGAATTTCTTCAGGAATTCGGTCTGCTGCGGCCAACCCAACGTCGAGAAGGTCCACAGGCCCGAGCTGAACCAAGTGTCCAGTACGTCGTTGTCCTGTTGCAGGGCGATGTCGGCACCGAGGTTGTGCTTGGCGCGCACTTCGGCTTCGTCGCGGCCTACATACACCTTGCCGGACTCGTCGTACCAGGCCGGAATACGGTGGCCCCACCACAGCTGACGGCTGATGCACCAGTCCTGGATGTCGCGCATCCACGAGAAGTACATGTTTTCGTATTGTTTAGGCACAAACTGGATGCGGCCGTCTTCCACGGCGGCAATGGCAGGCTCGGCCAGCGGCTTGGTGGACACGTACCACTGGTCGGTCAGCCACGGCTCGATCACGGTGCCGGAGCGGTCGCCCTTCGGCACTTTCAGGCCGTGGTCGTCAACGCTCACCAGCAAACCGGCAGCGTCGAAGGCGGCAACAATCTGCTTGCGCGCTTCGAAGCGGTCGAGGCCGGCGTATTCGGCCGGGATCTTGCCGTCGATGCTGTCATTCAGCGTGCCGTCCAGGTTGAACACCTGGCAGGCCGGCAACACGGCGGCATTCTTGTCGAAGATGTTCAGCAGCGGCAGGTTGTGGCGCTTGCCGACTTCGTAGTCGTTGAAATCGTGGGCCGGGGTGATTTTCACGCAGCCGGTGCCGAATTCAGGGTCGCAGTAGTCGTCGGCGATGATCGGGATGCGGCGACCGACCAGTGGCAGCTCGACGAACTTGCCGATCAGCGCCTGATAGCGCTCATCGTTCGGGTTAACTGCAACAGCGGCGTCGCCGAGCATGGTTTCCGGACGGGTGGTGGCGACGATCAGGTAGTCGTTGCCCTCGGCGGTCTTGGCGCCGTCAGCCAGTGGATACTTGAGGTTCCACAGGAAGCCTTTCTCGTCGTGGTTTTCCACTTCGAGGTCGGAAATTGCCGTGTGCAACTTGGTGTCCCAGTTGACCAGACGCTTGCCACGGTAGATCAGGCCGTCTTCATGCAGGCGCACGAAGGCTTCCTTCACCGCTTCGGAGAGGCCGTCGTCCATGGTGAAACGCTCGCGGCTCCAGTCCACGGAGGAGCCCAGGCGACGGATCTGACGACTGATATTGCCGCCGGACTGGTCTTTCCATTCCCAGATTTTCTCGAGGAATTTCTCGCGGCCCAGGTCGTGACGGCTCTGGCCGGTGGCTTCGAGTTGGCGTTCCACCAGCATCTGGGTGGCGATACCGGCGTGGTCGGTACCCGGCTGCCACAGGGTGTCGCGACCCTGCATGCGGCGGAAACGGATCAACGCATCCATGATCGCATTGTTGAAGCCATGGCCCATGTGCAGGCTGCCAGTGACGTTCGGTGGCGGAATCATGATGGTGTACGAGTCGCCCGCACCTTGTGGGGCGAAATAGTTTTCGGACTCCCAGGTGTTGTACCAGGAAGTTTCGATAGCGTGGGGCTGGTAGGTCTTATCCATGCGCGGCGGGACCCTAGTTGGCATTTATTCAGGAAAGCCGGCAAGTATAACGGGGGATAGAGCGCAGGGCGAGGCGAAGACAGGGCTTAAGGTGTATGCAACCAAATGTGGGAGGGGGCTTGCCCCCGATGGCGGTGTGTCAGCTTCAAATAGACTGCTGACTCACCGCTATCGGGGGCAAGCTGAACTGGCCTAATGCTCCCGGACACCTCTTAAGGGCGATATGATTCGCCCAATCAGGAGGTTTCATGCAAGAGCGAAAGACCTACACCCGCGAGTTCAAGCAACGTGCTG